>NZ_JBFTMA010000333.1:0-4819 GCF_056396725.1 Bacillus sp. 05T31 | reverse complement strand
GTCTTAACCCAGCCCACGTACTTTCCCATTCTGCTTCTTTTAAAGCAGGCAATATTGTATAAGCACGCTCTAATATGGAAGTAATACTTTCTGGTTGTACAGACTTATTAAACGTATGAGGCTTCATTGTTGCCCCAATTACGTAACGGCCACCACGTTTCGGCGTGATGTAAAATCTTTCTTGGAAAATAGGAGCTTTCAAGAGCGGTTTCTTGCTTCTTACTGCAACAACTTCACCCTTAACAGGATATGTACCCCAATCACTATGGAAATAATGTAGTAATTTCGTACTCCATGAGCCTCCAGCGATAACGACTTTTTCACATGTGATTACACCTTCACTCGTAACAATTCCAGTCACTTTATTATTTTCAATACGAATATCAAACACTTCTGGTGGAAATATAGCACGGCTTTCTCTAGCAAGCTCAAACAACGGATCATATGCATCCCATTCTGCCTGAACACCGAGCAAACCAGCAGCTGCTTTCGAAGCTTCAGATGCGATTCTTTGCTTCTCTACAATCGCTACTTTATGCCCTCTTTCTGCTAGAAAGTGTGCAACTGAACTACCAATCACACCTCCGCCAATAATCGCTACATCATACTTCTTACACATGTTTTTCCGCCCACTTTCTTATTGATTCCTTATAAGATTTCGCCTTGCTATACGGATTACTACTGCTTATAATCCCGGACATAACAGCAATACCACTTACACCATTTGCAAGAACATCACCTGTATTTTCAGGGGTAATCCCACCAATTGCAGTTATTGGTATGGATAAACAACTTGCCATATGAGCAATTTCTTCTAATCCTCTCGCTGGCACACCTTTTTTACAATCTGTCGGAAATACATGACCATAAACGAGTGAATCTGCTCCATTTTTAAATGCTACTATCGCTTCATCTAGCGAATGTACTGAATAACCGACATGCAAATAAGAAAATTTTTCTTTCACTAACCTTACATCTGCGCTTCTATATCCTAGTTGAACACGAGGAATATTTAATAGAATGGCGATATCAATTCGATCATTTATAACAAGCTTAGATGGCGGAAAGCCTTTTTTTAAAAGACTTTCCACACCTTCATACAATTCCTTCGTRCTCTTCTCACGCTCACGAATATGCAAATAATCAATCTCACTCTCAATTTGCATCGCTACATTCACTAACTCTTCGAATGGCATATGACCATTTGAGATTACATGAAGCTCATTTTTCATATTCATTCGCCTACTTTAAAATGTTTTCAAATAATTCATCGGCTGGAACAATTTCTTTCGCCATTCCTTTGTCTTTCAACCATTTGTTTTGTTTCTCCCATGACTCTTTTGAATCCGATAAGAATGGCTCATCTTTCGTTTCCATCTTCTCTAATAAAATTTTCATACTTTCTTTTTCAACTTCTGGTACAAGCGGGAAGTTTTCTTGTTCTTGATGATCTAATAAAATATTTAATGCTTCATCGGGGTTTTTCTTCATAAAGTCATACCCTTTTTGTGCCCCACGTAAAAAGGCYTGYAATGCTTYTTTATCYTTTTTCAAMGTTTTATCACCYGTTACAAACACAAGCTCATGATARTTCGGYACACCRTAATCWGCTGGATTAAAGCATGCTGGTTCATGACCTTCATGACGCATAACAGGTACTTCATGGTTAATGTATGCTCCTGTTACCGCATCCACTTTTTTCGTAATTAATGCTGGTACTAAATCAAAGCCAACATCGACTACTTCCACTGTATCTGGATTACCACCAGCTTCTTTTACCATCGTTTTTAAATACATCTCACTTAAAGGTGTTCCAGAATATCCAACTGTTTTCCCCTCTAAATCTTTTGGCGATTGAATGCCTGCTGACTTCAGTGATACAACATGATTTAACGGTGAACGTACGACAGCTCCAATTGATTTCACTGGAATTTGTTCATTTGCTTTTGCCATGACAACATCTGGTTGATAATACAAACCAACTGTCACTTTCCCTGCCGCCGCTAGCGTTAATGGATCAGTCGGATTAGAAGGGAATTTAATATTCACCTTGACTCCTTCTTCTTTAAAGTATCCTTTTTCAATTGCCGTATAAATAAAGCTATGTACCGCATTCGGGTACCAATCAAGCATTACTGTTATTTCTTTTTCTGATTTATTCTTATCTGATGCCGAGTTACTCGAACATCCTGCAATCATTGCAACTAATAATGTAAACACAAAGATGCGTTTTAATAATTTCATGAATGTTTCCTCCAACTAATAAATTTCTTTTCTAATATCGAAACAAGTATGACGAAGAAAATAGCTAATAATGATAACAATACAATTGGTGCAAATACACCAGCTCCGTCTAACTGCGTCATCATTCTTTTACTGAAATATCCAAGCCCAGCTTGTGCACCGAGCCATTCACCAATCGCTGCCCCAATAACGCTAAGTGGTATCGCAATTTTTAACGCTGAAAAAAAGTAAGGAAGAGCAGATGGCAACTTTAGCTTTAGAAAAACATCTTTTTTCGTTGCACCATATGTAACTAATAGCTCCTCCCATTCTTTTTTCGTACTGCGCAGTCCATCATACGTATTGACCGCAATTGGGAAAAACGTAATTAAAACGGTAACAACAACCTTACTCCAGATGGTATATCCAAACCATAAAACGAAGAGCGGTGCAAGCGCAGTGATCGGGATTGTTTGTGAAGCAACTAATAACGGATAAAATGCTCTTTCCATCCACGTACTCGCATTCATTAACATTGCTAGCCCTACGCCCAGTACGATAGAAATAACAACGCCTATTAAAACGACGTACAACGTTGCAGGTAAATGAACCGTAAATAATATATCTTTCAGCRCCCATATCTTCATTACAATTGCAGAAGGTGATGGCAAAATGTACATCTCATCTACAATTCTTGCTCCTACTTCCCAYAGAGCAAGTAAAATTCCACTTAATATAAGGGCAGGTAATAACTCCTTCAAGCGATTCATCATACGAGTACCTGCCTTTGTAACATACTAAGGAGCTCTTCTTTAAGCGCTAACACTTCAGGCTTATATAAATCTTTTCTTGTTCGGTTACGATCAAGCGGCACAATTCGCTCAGTTAAAGTTGCTATCGGTTGATTTTCTACAACCAAAATTCGATTAGAAAGAAACAATGCTTCTTCAACATCATGAGTGATAAATAAAATTGTTTTTTCCCACTCTTTCCATTGTTCAAACAACCATTCTTGCAAAGATGCCTTCGTTAAAGCGTCCAATGCGCTAAACGGTTCATCTAACAATAATATCTCCCCACCTGTTAATAAAGTTCGGATAAAAGATACGCGTTGCCTCATACCACCAGATAAATCTTTCGGATATTTTTTCTCGTACCCTTGTAAACCAAATTTATGTAACAGTTCTTTCGCTTTTACTTGCGCTTCTTTCTTCTGCACACCTTGGCACTCTAGCGGCAGGGCCGCATTCTCAATAATCGTCCTCCACGGCAAGAGCATATCTTTTTGGGGCATATACCCTACAGAATGACTCTTTGTTTCTGTCAGCTCTATCTGTCCAGTACTTGCCTCTTCTAAGCCTGTAATAAGGCGAAATAAAGTACTTTTCCCGCATCCACTCGGTCCGATAATACTTACAAACTCTTTATCTTGTATAGAAGCATTTAATTCATTGATGATTGGTTTCTCATCATAATGAAAGGAAACATTATGAAACTGTAGTATGTTCTTGCTCCTCAAAACCCCACATCTCCTTACGATAAGCCATATCCCAGAATAAATATTCAAATCGGCTGGAATATAAGAAAATCTCCTCTAATCGGTCTAGCTCTTTCTCTGACTTTCCAACTGCCATTTCATTTAATAAATCTATTAACCAAATACAAAGGTTACCGTATTCTTCAGAACTATATCCTTGAATCCACTCTCCAAAGAACTCATGATCGCTTGCTCCAGGAATATCATTTAAACGCTTTCCAATCTCCCAATAACTCCACATACATGGAAGTAAAGCTGATATTAATTCAGCAATTGTGCCATTTTGAGATACAGACATCATGTAATTTGTATATGCTAAATTTTTAGCAGATGGTTTCGCAGATTCCATCTCTTGTACAGAAATACCAAGTCTTTTTGCATACTGTTTATGAATCGTCATTTCACCATTTAAAATCCCATCAATTTGCTCTGCAAATTTTGCCATAACTTGTGGATTCGTTGCCTTTACAACCCCAATTGCATATAGCTTTGCATAATCTAACAAATATAAATAATCTTGAATAATATAGTACTGGAATTTGTCTTTTTCCAACGTACCATCCCCCATACCTACTACAAACGGATGATTATGACTTTTCTCCCAAACAGGCTGCACCGTATCAAATAATCTTTCACAAAATTTCATTAATAATTCCCCTTCCTATATATCTATTTATCTCAATAAAAAAACCACTTCTGTATAAAAGAAGTGGTTACAGCAAATAAAATTATAATTTATTCGTTGTTCCACTTCCCTTCGCTAGTATTATCTAGATCAGGTGTTGTAAGGGTTAAGGATTATTCCTCTCTCAGCACGAAAAGCACCCCTAGTGGTGTTAATATGAAATTTTCAAATAAAAAAGCCCCGTTTCTATACGCAAAGAAACGGGGACTCATTGTTAATGTCCGAATTGCTTCCCTACGCTAGCATAATCTAGATCAGGTAATAAAAAGGATCAAAGGCTTACGGCCCTACTCTCAGCTGGCAACACCAGCCCTCCTAGCAAACTATAAAATTATCACTGTCAGTATAACACCGCCATAAGACATCATCAACTG
>NZ_JBFTMA010000332.1:0-4426 GCF_056396725.1 Bacillus sp. 05T31 | reverse complement strand
GTTAACTTCGATCGCTTCTTTAACAACAACAAGGCTGTTAGATTTTTCGCGAACGCTGATAGTTTGGTTAGGTTTAACGCGGTAAGATGGGATATCTACGCGAGCGCCATCAACCATGATGTGACCGTGGTTTACTAATTGGCGAGCTGCACGACGAGTGCGAGCTAAGCCCATGCGGTAAACTAGGTTGTCAAGACGAGCTTCAAGAAGGATCATGAAGTTTTCGCCGTGCTTACCAGGCATTTTACCTGCTTGGTCAAATGTGCGACGGAATTGACGTTCAGTCATGCCGTACATGTGACGAAGTTTTTGTTTCTCTTGTAATTGTAAACCGTATTCTGAAAGTTTCTTACGTTGGTTAGGACCGTGAGGACCTGGTGCGTAAGGGCGTTTTTCTAATTCTTTTCCTGTGCCGCTTAGAGAGATTCCAAGACGACGAGACAGTTTCCATGCTGGACCTGTATAACGAGCCATAGTTGACTCCTCCTTTAAAAATGTTTTTATTTTCGTAAAATAAAAACAGACGTAATCGATATTTACGGGTATTTTGTTTTCATGTACCTTCGCTCCAGCAGCAGGGAGTTACGAGATACACCTCCGCAGAGGAACAAAATACAAACGATAAACTCACATTACAAGGCTGCCTTTTTATTTTACACAAACGCTATTATATCTTTTACTTACAGTTTCGTCAAGAGACTCCCTTTTTGTTTTATGCAGATAAATTTTGGAAATTAACAAGAAGGAATTTAAAACAATATAAAAGAAGAGATAGAAACAGAAGTGAAACGCTTACATAAAATGTAGTAAAGACGTTCATCAGATTTTTCCTGGTGGATATGTGGAAATAAAGACATAAGGGGGATGTTTTTATGAAAAAGAAACATATAGAGACAGCATTAATTCATCACGGATATGAATCAAATGAAAATAAAGGGAGTTTAACACCACCTTTATTTCAAACTTCTACATTTACGTTTGAGACAGCACAGCAAGGAGAAGCGAGTTTTGCGGGAGAAGATCCATCTTATATTTATTCAAGGCTTGGGAATCCAACTGTGAAATTATTTGAAGAACGTATGGCTGTTTTAGAAGATGGAGAGGAGGCGCTGGCGTTCGGTTCAGGTATGGCAGCCATTTCAGCAACTTTAATCGGTTTTCTAAAGGCTGGAGATCATATTATTTGTTCAAATGGATTATATGGATGTACGTACGGTTTTTTAGAAGTATTAGAAGAGAAATTTATGATTACTCATTCGTTTTGTGATATGGAGACAGAGACTGATATTGAAAATAAAATTCGTCCAAATACAAAGCTCATTTTCGTTGAAACACCGATAAATCCAACGATGAAATTAATTGATTTAGAAAAGGTGATCGGGGTAGCGAAGCGCAATGATTTGCTTGTTATTGTTGATAATACGTTTTGTTCACCTTATTTACAAAGACCTCTTGAACTTGGTTGTGACGCCGTCGTTCACAGTGCGACAAAATATATTGGTGGTCACGGGGATGTTGTAGCGGGTGTAACAATTTGTAGAACGAAAACGTTAGCTGATAAAATTCGTCCGATGCGAAAAGATATCGGCGGTATTATGGCGCCGTTTGACGCGTGGTTATTGTTACGCGGATTAAAAACATTAGCAGTAAGAATGGATCGTCATTGTGATAATGCRGAAAAAATTGTATCGTTTTTGAAAAATCATGAAGCAGTAGAAGGTGTTTGGTATCCGGAGGGAGAATTAGCATCCCGCCAAATGAAACGAGGCGGGGGCGTTATTTCTTTTTCAATTAAAGGCGGAAAAGAGGAAACACAGTCGTTTATCAATGACCTCCATTTTATTACAATTGCCGTAAGTTTAGGTGATACAGAAACGTTAATTCAGCATCCAGCGACGATGACGCATGCAGCTATTCCAGCTGAACTAAGAAAAGAAATGGGTATTTTCGATAATTTAATACGCCTATCTGTCGGCTTAGAATCATGGGAAGATATCGTTTCTGATTTAGAACAGGCACTAAAGAAGATATCTACTGTGAGTAATCAATAAAAAGAGTGAGCTATCGGTTTCGTACGTTACGTACGTAATCGATAGCTCACTCTTTTCTTTATTAAATATGTTTTAGGAGTGTTTCCACAAACTTTTCTAAATAGTGCTGATCTACTTCATCGAAACGATTTTTTTCAGGACTATCAACATCAAGCACACCGATGATATTTCCATCTTTCATAATCGGTACAACGATTTCAGAATTAGAGGCACTATCGCAAGCGATATGTCCTGGGAATTGGTGAACRTCYGCTACAAGTTGCGTTGTTTTYGTTTCAGCTGCWACGCCGCAAACACCRCGTCCGAACGGAATACGCACGCAAGCTGGCATCCCTTGGAATGGTCCAAGAACAAGTTGATTTCCTTCTGTTACATAAAAGCCAACCCAATTAACGCGATCTAAAAATTGATTTAATAGTGCGGACGCATTTGATAAGTTTGCGACTACGTTCGGTTCGCCAGTTAATAATGCATCCAGTTGTTTAATTACTGTCTCATATTGCTGCTCGCGAGATCCTGCATAACTTTCTTTTGTAAACATGGAAACAACTCCCTTTTTAGCGAGATATGTAAAACGATAGCAAAATACGATGTATTTCACATGACTTTGTCGATAGAAAATTAAAGGAATTTGTCCTAAAAGTCAAGAAATTTAAACTATAGCTGTTCATTGAGAGGAAGTGAGCGCATGAAGCAGACGAAACAAAAGGTAATTGATGCGGCAATATCGTTGTTTAATACGAAAGGTTATGACGGGACATCAGTGCGAGACATTGCAAAGCGAGCGGATGTGAATGTAGCGAATATTTCATATTATTTTGCTGGAAAGCAAGGGTTATTAGAACAGCTTATTACTGATTTTTTAGAAGGATATATTCACGTAATTGAAACGTCCTTTGAACAGAGAGAATATTTATCGGCTAAAGATGTGATGGTGCAAATGGTGCGCGGGATTTTACGATATCAATTTGATAATAGAGAACTGACACGTTTTTTTTATAGAGAGCTTTCGCTTGATACGACATTAATTCGTGAAGTGATGACCGTTTATTTTTCTAGAGAAAGGTATTATATAGAGCAAATCATTAAACAGGGGCAAATGAAACAAGAGTTTCAAAAGGTATCTTTTACAATGTTTATGACGCAATTAAAAGGCATGCTGAATATGCCGTTTTTATATCCGCAATATATATCGGAAGTACTACATTCTTTCCCATCCGAGACATTTTTCTTAGAAATGTACACGAAAGAAATTGAGCAATGGATGGAACGAACATTATATAAAGCGAGTATGTATTATGAACTGCCAAGAGCTGTTCATATGTGAAAAATCCCCACCTAACGAACTGAGGTGGGGATTTTTATATGTTGTTTTCTTTGCCATAAATTGTTGCATACTAGCGCAATAATTGTTAATGAGGCGCCGGCAATTTCTATGTTATCGACAGTATAACTTTGAAACATAGAACCGATAAGTGCAAGTACAGGAACTAAATTCATAAATAATATGCCGTTAATAGATGAAATATATCGATTTCCCGTATTCCAGCAAAATACAGTGATACATCCCGCAACAATCGACATATAAAAGAGTTCAAAACGAACGCTCATAACTGTATGTAGTGACGGTACAGAAATTATATTTGTGTAGGTATATTACCGAGTTTAGCGGCTCATTACATATCAAAGTGTAAAGACTTATTAGAGGATACATATGAAATAGAATGGAAAATTGAGCATATGAAAGTATTAATAGAGTTATTTAAAGAGTGAAAAATTGAAGCGATGTTCATCGATTCAGTAGTAGAAGGCGCTACATATATAAAAGAAATGCGGGAAGAAAAAATCGTTTGTGCTGTTTCAAATGATCRTCCGTATAGAGTGAAAAAGGTAATCCGAATGGAAGAGTTGCAAAATGAACAGCTAATTGTATACCCAGAAATATGTGATGTAAGGAAAATGATTATGAATGTGTTTCAATGTATGGGCGCGAAACCAATAATTGCGGTTGAAACATCTTATGCAGAACCGATGATTGCGATGGTAGGAGCTGGACTTGGTATAACATTGCTTCCGGAAACAGCTTTACAGTAAGCCGTAATGCAAGGTAACGTACGTGCGATTTCTGTAGAACCACCACTAATGCGAAAGATTTATTTCGTCTCTCATATGAAAGAGAGCTCGTTATCCTGCATTAACTGCCCGTAAAAGCCTTACCTTTATTGCATTCATTTGAGGACGGATAATGGAATAAGTGGAATATTAAGAAATATTACAATCACATGTAAAGAAACATGAAATTTTAAAAAAAACTAGGTCAAAAACACGTCATTACATGGTATGATTAGAACATTGTTAGTTGTTAAATATAGGGG
>NZ_JBFTMA010000331.1:0-4428 GCF_056396725.1 Bacillus sp. 05T31 | reverse complement strand
CCCCATGCCCATCAAGCTAAGATTTTAAAGTATCCCCTAAACGAAATTTTTCCCCTTCTACATGTAGTTATCTTATCGTAAGCGTTGATGACATGAGATTCGAAAACGGAAGACAACATAAAATAACCAAAGTTTACATACGTAAAAAGGATTGCTGTTGTTAAACAAGCGACCTGATTAATTACCATAATCCTTCTTATAAGAAGGACAAAAAAGCTAGTATTCTACTAGCTTTTTTGTACATAAATAAATATTGAATATAAGAATTTGATTACATTTCCATGAATTTTGTTCTTAAAAATTGTTTATGACTTCAATTTTATTTCATAATGGGGTACCGCCAACCAATTGACATAAAACCCACGTTAAGACATTTTTTGGAAGAGGAAACCTTGATTTTTGTACGCTAAGGATTGTAACTAAAATGAACGCTTTTGTTACAACATTTGTTTCAAGAAGCGTTATCCTTTATTTAGCCAATTTAGCTGTAACAAAATACTGTATCAAAAATAATTCGTAACATTATTTATCACRATCCTTTTTRTTAYRCTAGAAAYCCTTTTATATCAAGCTTTCTTTTTCTTAGCGTGGGTTTTATGTTAGTACGTTGGCTGTACCCCTAAGAGTATGCAAAATTTTATGCAGTTTTTCAGCTAATTCAGTAACAAACGAGAACTCTAAAACCTTTTCAGGATAGGAATGTATAAAAAAATGCATAGATCCATAGATCCATAGAACAAAAAAAGAAGGTTCCTTTGTGAGAATAAGGAATAACATTATTTTTATTACCATTTTCTTCTATCTTTATATATAATTAATTTGTATTTTATATATAAATAGGAGGGAATTTATGACTACAAATAAGGACTACATTCGTTATATTCGGGAAAAAGTAGGGCACGATTTAATATTTCTTAATTTTGCTGGAGGTATTGTTTATAACGAACGAAATGAAATTCTTTTACAAAARCGGGGAGATAGAAATGAGTGGGGTCTTCCAGGTGGTGCTATGGAACTTGGAGAATCTCTTGAAGAAACCGCTAAACGAGAAATACTTGAGGAGACAGGATTAAATGTTGAGGTTGAACACCTTATAGGTGTCTACTCTAAATATTTTGGTGAGTTTCCGAACGGAGATAAAGCTCAGACTATCGTTCATTGTTTTCAATGCAAACCAATTGATGGGGAACTTACTGCAGATGGTGTTGAGACTTTAGATTTAAAATACTTCCCAATAGACCAAATACCGAAATTATTCACAAAACTACACGAAGATGCCTTAGAAGATTGGCTTTCCAAAAGAAAAGGTGTATTTAAATAAAAACATCTTCAAATTAATTATCCATAATCTTTAACTAATGGGCGCTTTAATWGGTGCGAAATGTTCCTGGCTCAAATGAAATGTGGTCACACAATTTCGGTAAAGGTCAGGCAGTTTTAGATTTCTAAAGTTGAAGGGTTATGTCGAGGAGTCGAATGAGGAGGTAACGTTCTGAAAGGCTCCCCCTGCGTCGAATAGCACGCTGTTTAGTAAGGAAAAGCGTGTTATAAGCTCGGCTAATAGGCGTGAGAATTTACCGTAACAGTCCAGCTGACGAAAGCCTACCCGATGGGGTGGTGTAAATCATGGTGCTTGGGTTGAACAGATATGGTGAGAATGCAATGAAATATAATAAGAAACTGTATTGCTGACGAACTTCTGAATGTACGGGTCTAGACGCGCATTATATAGAAATGTATTTACTACTAAATGTAGGGTTAGCTGTGGATGAGTAAGAATCAATTATATAAAAATCCATCTTGTGTTACAGGCACATGCAATGCTAACAGGCCCATAGGAAGCACCTAAGTTTGTTCCATAATAGATGTAACTCAACGTTGTAAGCTGATAACGTGGAGAGCTTACTCTTGGTGAAGCGTTGGAAAGGAAAATAGTCGTGAGACTAGCGATTGTATAACTTTTCTTTATATCAGTGAAAGTGGTGGCACAGTACCGTCGAAGCGTGTAATGAGCGTGGAGGGATAGCCACTAGACTAATAAAAAGATTCATTCACCATGCAAGACAGTTCTTAAACGATTAATAAGGTTCTTGTAAGACTAATAGAGGTTCAGCTCCAAAAGGAGCCACCGACTTGTTAAAACGAAAGAAACTGAGACACAACGAGTATTATGATATGCAATATCATTTTGATTCTCTATATGCTCGAAGTGCTAATGGTCAAAATTTTTATGGTTTACTCGATTTAATGCAATCCGATGAAAATATTCGATTAGCCTATCGCAATATTAAACGAAATACCGGCAGTAAAACGGCTGGATATGATGGATTAACGATTGAAGATATAAAACAACTGTCTGTATCAGAAGTTGTATCGACGATACAACGAATGTTTGAACACTACACCCCACAAGCTGTTCGGCGAGTCTTTATTCCTAAGTCAAATGGAAAAGCACGTCCTTTAGGGATTCCGACTATTTGGGACAGGCTGTTCCAACAGTGTATCTTACAAGTGCTTGAGCCGATTTGTGAAGCGAGGTTTTATAAACATAGTTATGGTTTTAGACCCAATCGCAATACACATCATGCGAAAGCTAGGTTTGAAACGCTTATTAATCGTGCATGCTTATATCACTGTGTAGATGTTGACATAAAAGGATTTTTCGACAATGTAGATCATGCCAAATTATTAAAACAAATGTGGTCATTTGGCATTCGAGATAAAGCACTACTTTCCATTATTTCGCGTCTTTTAAAAGCTGAAATTATTGGGGAGGGTTTCCCAACGAAAGGCACACCCCAAGGGGGTATTTTATCACCTCTCTTATCTAACATCGTACTAAATGAACTAGACTGGTGGGTCAGTAATCAGTGGGAAAGTTTTGAAACACGAAAGCCATATAAATCATATACTGGCAGATATAATGCATTGAAACAATCGAATTTGAAACACTGCTATATTGTGAGATATGCAGATGATTTTAAAATCCTTTGTCGGACTCGTTCACAAGCGATTAAAATGTATTATGCGGTAAWAGATTTTCTTCAAACAAGGCTCCGCCTTGAAATCAGTGAAGAAAAATCGAAAGTGGTCAACCTAAAGAAAAACTCATCAGAGTTTTTAGGCTTTCGCCTTAAAGCACATCCGAAAAGGACGAATAAAAGAATACTTTATGTGGCTCGCTCACATATGACCAAAAAGGCACTTGGAAATGCACAGACAAAGTTAAAACAAGCAGTAAAGGCGATTCAGAAACACCAATCGTCAGAAAATGTTTGGCGATTCAATATGGTCATAATGGGTATACAGAATTATTATTCTGCAGCGTCGCACATCACAATAGACTTAAATGAGCTGAACAATCGTCTTAATAAAGCATTATACAATCGTTTAAAAGAAATGAGGAAAGAAGCAACGTTTCAGGACTTCACAAAATTCTTACAGAAGCGATATAAGGGATATGTATGTAAGCTCTATAAAATAAAAGAAATAGTGCTTGTTCCAATCCATGCTCAACGCTGTAAGGTAAATCTAAATTTCTCTCAAACAATCTGTAATTATACTACCGCAGGTAGAGGTAAAATTCATCAAAACTTGCGATCCATTAATAAACAAACAATCGCCTATGTGATGAAACAATTTATCTCAAACCGTTCTATTGAATACAATGATAATCGGATTAGCCGTTTCATCGCACAATACGGTAAATGTGCCGTTACAGGAATTGAATTAGGTCTGAACGATTGGCATTGTCACCATAAAACGCCGTACCATCTCACAAAAGATGATTCATACGGAAATTTAATGATACTGCACGAATCTGTTCACCGCCTCATTCACATGAGAAATCAAGAGAAGATACAAGTGCTTTTAAACGCACTCAAGTTAAATAAAAAGCAACTGAAAGAGGTCAATAAATTGCGTGAGCAATGTCTGAACAAAGCAATCTGATTCTACATTCCATCTTGCATAAACATAAAAATATTGAATGGGTTGGGTTAGTTGGAACGCCGTATGCGGGGAAACTCGCCTGTACGGTGTGAGGTGGGGGGAAAGCTGGCGATAACTTCAAAAGTTTACCTATCACTATAGCAATGAAAAGCCTAATTTTTCATTTTTATGCTAAGAAATTAGGCTTTTTAATATTGAAATTTCCTTAACGTTGTAAATCCGCATTTTCCTGACGCTACCCTTATTATAAGGATTCTACAACAGGAAATAACAAAATATAAACAATAAAAAGAATTATATTTACATAAGTCCAGTATGTATTACATAGCAAGTGTAGAGATTGCTTGTTTGTAGATTAGTTGTTGTTTACCATGAACCATCATTAGGACGGTAAATTTATCTGTTGCAAGGATCTGCCCACGTACTGGAACGCCATTCTTTAAAAATGCAGTAACTTCCCCTTTTTTATCTTTAAAT
>NZ_JBFTMA010000330.1:0-4441 GCF_056396725.1 Bacillus sp. 05T31 | reverse complement strand
AAGTAGTGAATAATGAAAAGAGGAAGGGGCCCCCTTCCTCTTTTTATGCAAGATCTTGTTGGAGAATAAAAATGTAAATAGATTAAGCTGTTGGTGGGTACCCATTATATAGAACAGTCATGATTGTAAACCATCCGAAAACAAGTACGGTTGCAATAGCGAAGCCGCCCGCGAATAAGTTTTTTTCGCGAAGTGTTCTAAGCGTAGCAAATACAGCTAACAGAGTGACTAGCGTAAAAATAATAACAAGGCCCATACAATATCCTCCTCTGTCTACTCATTCCTTAGAATGAGTTTTTAGAATATTTACTCTTTTATATTGTACATGTTTTAAAAATGATTGTCGAGATAACACGCCTTCTTTTCCTAAGAGAAAGAAATGTTGTATCATTAAAAGTAAATTAAATAACTGGAGGAGATTTTCATATGAAATGGATACAAATGCCTTTAGGCCCATTACAAACAAATGCTTATATTTTAACGAATGATCAAAATGAGTGTATTATTTTTGATCCTGGTCATGAAGGAGAGAAACTTGTTACATATTTACAGGAAGCGCAGTTAAAGCCACTTGCGGTTTTATTAACACATGCTCATTTCGATCATATTGGTGCTGTTGATGCCGTGAGAGACGCTTTTCATATTCCGGTATACGTACATAAAGAAGAAGCGAATTGGTTAGGCGATGCAACTGTGAATGGCTCGCAAATTTTTATGATGAACCGCAGTATTACAGCAAAACCAGCAGATCATATTATTGACGAAGAGGGTACATTAACGATCAGTTCTTTTAGTTTTGAAATTTTTGAGACACCAGGACATTCTCCAGGAAGTATTTCTTATTATAGTAAAGAAGCGAATGCTGTATTTTCTGGAGATGTATTGTTCCAAATGAGTATTGGAAGAACGGATTTACCTGGTGGAAGTTTTGCTGAATTAATTGGAAGTATTGAAGAGAAATTATTTGTATTACCAGATGAAACAGCGGTGTTATGTGGACACGGTCCAGAAACAAGCATTGGTTTTGAAAAAGAAAATAATCCATTTTTACAATAAGGAGTCATTATGGGGATGGAGCTCAATTTAAGAGAATGGATGGGAAAAGAAAAGGATCATTCGATTTCATATAGTACGTATATGAACCTCGTATTATATGCAGAGGAACATGGGTATTATATGAGAGAACGTGAAAAAATTGGAAGACAGGGAGATTTTTTTACGAGTAGCAATGTATCTTCTGTATTTGCGAAGACTTTTACTAAGTTTTTTATTCGGCTTGTTGAAAAGGGAGAAGTTTCTCCAAATATTTGTGAGATTGGTGGGGGAACAGGAAAGTTTGCCTATGATGTTTTACAAGAATGGAAACAATTATCTCCGGAAACCTTTATCAATTTAAACTATTCAATTATTGAAGTGAGCCCTTTTCATAGAAGGCTACAACAGGAGAGGCTTTGCTTATTTGATAATGTGTCGTATTATACATCTTATATTGAAATGGGAGAGTCTTTCGAAGGAATTATTTTTTCGAATGAATTATTTGATGCGTTTCCTGTTGAGATAGTTGAGAAAAGAAATGGAATTTTGTATGAAGTACGTATCACGTATACAGATGAGGGAAACCTTACAGAAGTATTTAGACCGATAGAGAAAAGAGTCGGTCGTTACTTATTGAAATATAACATTCATATTGCTGAGGGACAGCGCTTTGAAGTGCCTATTGCAATGGAAGAGTATATAGAAGAGATTGCGAAATGGTTTCAGAAAGGTATATGTATTACAGTTGATTATGGATATACAAAAGAAGAATGGATGCATCCTGCACATCGTGAAGGAAGTTTAAGAGGATATTATAAGCACAAGCTAATTCGTAATCCTCTTGCATATCCAGGAGAAATGGACCTTACTACGCATGTTCATTGGGATGAGTTGAAGATGAATTTTGAGCYACAAGGAATTAATACGATATGGCATAGGAAGCAATCAGAGTTTTTGTTAGCAGCAGGAATATTAGATCAGCTTGCTAGCCATCAAGATACCAACCCTTTTTCTGAAACTCAAAAACTAAATAGAGCTATTCGCTCTATGATTTTGAACGGAGGATTAGGTAATGCTTTCGATGTTGTTATACACACAAAAGATATGAAGAATTTACTTTTGAATCAATATTTAACAATATGAAAAAAAACAAGACACAGTATTTTCTGTGTCTTGTTTTTTAATACGACTTTTAATTATGTAGCATTATATATTTTCTCTCATGATATATATTTATATTAAAGATATGAGATGAAAAATATAGAATACACTCTTTTTCTCTGTCTATAGGTCCCTAACCTAATAATACGCGAACGAGTTGAATGATTGTTTCGTTTTCTACTTTGTAGTAAATTTCCAATCCTTTTCTTTCACTAGAAACGATTTTAGCACTTTTTAACTTTGCTAAATGCTGTGAAATTGTAGATTGTGGCATGTTTAAGCCTGTGTACATTGTAGAAACGTTGCTTGGGCCACGTTCAATTAATCCCTTTACAATACATAAGCGAACAGGATGAGCAAGCACTTTCAATAATTCTGCATTGCTTTCATATAGTTCTATTTCTTTTTGAAAGGTTTCTAACATGTTCTTTTCCACCTCCGTGTGAGCTGTTATACCATACTATACATACCAAAAAATCAAAGAAAAGAAAACAGTTGTTGCAGAAAAAAAGTCCTAAAGTAAAGAAATTGTAAGAAAAGAGACCCTGATGTAAATAAAATAGATAAATTTGCACAGTTTTGTAAAATGACATTTTTGAGTGAAAATTTTGATGCGTTTCAAAAATTGAAAGATATAGATATATTCGTAACACAATTTTATCATGATTTTCTTATTCTTTCAAATGAATATACAAAATTTTTAAAATAATATGACAAAGGAATTATAATGTTATATATAGAATATATAACAGGTTAAAAGAAAAGAAGCTGATTATGATCAGCTTCTTTATGATGATAATGAAATGTTTGGATGTAACTGATACATCTTAGAATAATCAAGTCATTAGTCATTTATTCTAGAGTTTATCTTTTATCAACTTTAAAAATCTGTGGTTCCATATATTCTCATAAAAATCAATTGTCTCTTTTGCAGACATAAATGAATTATTCAAAGTAGAGGTTGCTTTCTGCACCATGAAGTTTTCGTATCCCAGTCCGTGGGCAAATTTAATCGTAGCATCCATACAGTATTCTGTTTGGGCGCCGCAAAATTCAATGCGATGTACAGATAATTTGTCTAAAATCTCTTTTAAGTTTGTTTTATAAAATGAATTTGCATGTGTTTTTCTTACAAAGAAATCTTGTTCCTGAACATCTAGATTGGTATGAATATCCCAAGGTTCTTTTTCGGGTACTAAATCATCATCACAATGTTGAACAAAAATGATTGGTTTATTTGATTTTCTGTATGAAGAAATTCTTTTATTTACTTTTGTAAGCAAGTTTTGTAAATCAAATAAATGCTCTCCGCTATAACATACCCCATTTTGTAAATCGATAATGATTAAAATATCTGCACAAGTATCCATTATTTTTACCCCTTTTTTATTTCTTAACATATTAATTAATCCATTACTTGGAAATAGATGATATACTTTTATTTTTTAATGAACTATACAAAAAGAAAAAACATTTAAATGAATATGCTAGACAGCATAAAAAGAAGATATGAAAACTTAATTTCATATCTTCTTTTCTCTCTATGCATTTACGGGTTCTTCTACATAAGAAAGAGCATTTTCGAAATCGGATATTAAATCGTTAACATTTTCAAGACCAACTGATAAACGGAGTAATGAATTAGAAATACCTCTTTCATCACGAGCTTCTTGCGACAATGCTGCATGTGACATTTTARCTGGGTAGGAAAGAATAGATTCAACAGCTCCTAGACTAACCGCAAAAACGGGTAGTTTAACTTTTGATAAAAATTGGCGCAGTGCATCTTCGGATTGTAAGGTGAAAGATAAAACAGCCCCAGCTGATGTTGCTTGAGTTTGTTGAATACTATAGCCAAGATGTGATTGTAATCCAGGGTAATAGACATTTTGAACTTTAGTGTGCTCTTGTAAAAAATGTGCGATTTTGTTGGCACCTGCAGCTGAATGTTCGAGACGTACATGCAATGTTTTAATGCCGCGAAGCACGAGAGAACAATCTTGCGGTCCTAAAATAGCACCAAAAGCGTTTTGTAGAAAGCCGAGCTTTTGAGCGAGTTCTTCATCTTTTACGACAGCTAATCCGGCGGTGACATCGCTATGACCAGCAATAAACTTTGTAGCGCTATGAAGAACGACATCAGCGCCAAGATCAAGCGGTTTTTGAAATAGTGGTGTCAAAAATGTATTATCAACAAAAGTAAGAGCACCAATAGATTTTGCAAGATTAGAAACAGCACGAATAT
>NZ_JBFTMA010000329.1:0-4447 GCF_056396725.1 Bacillus sp. 05T31 | reverse complement strand
GATTATAGAAGGGCCACAGTCTATCGTTTTTGAACAAGCTGGTAACAGGTTGTACGCGCAAAAAGCTTTATTAGTGAGTTTATTTAAAAATATAGAAGAGCCTACCTAAAAGGGAGGTTTTTTTATATGGAAATGTCGGATGTATATTTAGTTAATTATCTCTATATCATTTATAATAAAAAGAGAAAACTAAATTTGTTTTTCATATCATGTAAGGACATACTAGATAAAAAAATATAGTTAAAGAGATGATGAATTTGAAAACAACTAAGAAAACATATTCGTTTTTTCAGCGGATGTGGAGAATATTAAAGTTTCAATATTTTAAGTTGCTTCGATCGCCAGAAGGAGCAAAGAAAGTGTCGCTAGGTTTTGCTATTGGATTTGGTTTAGAAATGTTGGTGATTTATACGGCATCGCTCGTATATTTAATATTTTATCCAATTGTAAGGTTAGCAAAGGGATCTTTTCCAGCCGCAGTCATTGGTAATATTATTGGGAAAATATCGTTTCTCCCAGTATTTTTATTTCCGTTTGCTTATGCGCTAGGAAAAATGATTTACCCATTTCATGTACAGAAAATACATCATGAACCATTTACGATATCAGATTTGTTTTCGAGCCATATTTTTACGATGTTAAAGAGCTTATTACAGAGTGAAGTATATGTATTAATTGGTATGACGATAATAGGAATTGTGTGTGGGGTAATTTCATATTTCGTTGTGCATTATTTATATGAAAAGAATCGTAAGTTACGTTTGAAGAAAAGAAAGAAACAAGTGAGAGAACCACTTGTTCAAATATAAAGAATGTCACATTCATTTTCTCCTTTGAATATGTTTAAGAAAAAGGGGGAGAGAATGAATGTATTATTATTACGTACCGCAAGTATACCCATATGTAAATTATTATCCGGTTTATGATATGAGTAGACAATACGAGTTATATCGACAACAACAATTACAGCAAATACCACAAATACCACAACAACAGCCTACGCAAGAACAAAAACCATATTTAACGACATGGCCGTATTCAAATGTATACTATGGTAATTATTACGAATCATAAAGCTGCTTCTATTTAGAAGCAGCTTTATGCGTTTGTTTTCAAAATTAAATTTTGAATGGTTTTAAGAGAATAAATGAGCTTTTCACGCTCTTCCTCAGATAATGTTTGAAAATTTTCTTTTAGTTTGCCTAAAATGAATTGCTGATACTGACTTACTAACAYTTTCCCTTCAGTTGTTAGGGAAATTAAAATGACCCTTCGATCTTTTTCGCTATAATGACGCTCTATTAGCTCTTCTTGAATAAGTTTGTTTAATAGAGGGGTCATGTTAGGCCGTGAAATCGCTAGCCGTTTGCCAATTTCTGAAACTGCTAATGTACCATTTTCATGCAAAAGCAGTAACACTTGCGTATGTGATGGCGGCATATGTCTTTGAGAAGAAAACTCTCCAGGAAGCATAAATTTGCGATAAAAAAGAGGCACTAGCGAAAGAAGATGATCAACAATACGTTCCCACTCGCGTGATTCCATATAACGGCCCCCTTCCACTATCATTGTAACAAAAAAGACAAGGTATAAAAATAGAATTGTTTCATGGTAGCCTTAATATTTGTAGGATAACACTTGCTTTGTAAATGTATTGGCAATAATCGTATAACCGTTATCATTTGGGTGTACTTGGTCAAATAGTAAATCTTTTTTATCCTTAGATATTAATTTGCGAATTGGTAAAACRATCGATGGTTGATGTGCTTTTGAAATAGAATAAATAGAATCATTCCAACCATCTAAAAACATATCTGCATAACTTGCGATGGAGTCATCAAGTTGTAAAGGGTTATAGAGTTCAGAKAGAATGAGTAAAGCATTCGGATTTTGATCTCGAACGGTCTTTACAATAKTTTTTACATCCGTTTCAAAACGRGCTTTTTCTTTATTTARCATTTTAATACCATCTATAACACCTACATCACGATTTAAGCGGAATAAATTATTTCCTCCAATATTAATAGTAATTATATTTGCTTCCCTAATTTTTTGTTGAACTTCTTCTGACTGGACTTTTTTAACGAGACGATCTGTAGTGAGACCATTTACACCGAGGTTTTCTACCGTAATTGGTTTATGAATTTGTCCTTCTAATTGTTTAGAAGCTAATTCGGCAAATCCCCCTTGTGTAGATCCATATCCTTTTGCAAGTGAATCACCTAATACGAGGTGATAAAAGGAATCATTCGTTTGCTTATCAATCCAGCTGGGAGCAGATGTTTTTTCTGTTTTTCTTTCATTTTCTTTTTGTTTTGTCTCATCGTTCTTTTCAAAATTAGAATAAGAAATGATTAGAAGGAGGAGACAAACAATTGTTAAGATGACTTTTTTCATAAATTCATCCTCCTTGTAATTGGTAATTGTATCATATTCAGCAGTATAAGCAATGTAAGGGCATATTATATATTTATGAAAACTTTACAGAAAATTTGTAGAAGTGTGTCAAAAAATATTGACGATATGAAAGCACTTTAGATATGATAATGTCAGATAAGGTGAAGATTATCGCTCTAATAGAAGAAAAAAGGTATGTGGTTAGAGACTGATAGAGATTCACTTCATTATTTTGGGGTAATTGTATAAGGGGGATTTTTTGTGAAAAAGTCAAAAAAAATGCTAGCTGGAGCAACACTTGCTATTGGCGTTATAGCACCGCAAGTGTTGCCGACAACAGCTCATGCAGAGGAAAAAGCTGGGGAGAGTACAGTTAACTTACGAATTTTAGAAACATCAGATATTCACGTTAACTTAATGAATTACGATTATTATCAAACGAAAACAGATAATAAAGTAGGTCTCGTGCAAACTGCAACACTTGTTAATAAAGCACGTGAAGAAGCGAAGAACTCTGTCTTATTTGATGATGGGGATGCATTACAAGGGACACCGCTTGGAGATTATGTAGCGAATAAAATAAATGATCCGAAGAAGCCTGTGGATCCTAGTTATACACATCCATTATATCGTGTAATGAATTTAATGAAGTATGACGTCATCTCTCTTGGGAATCATGAATTTAACTACGGTTTAGACTATTTAAACAAAGTAATTAGTAAAACAGAGTTCCCGGTTATTAACTCGAACGTCTATAAGGATGATAAAGATAATAATGAAGAGAACGACCAAAACTACTTTAAACCATATCATGTTTTTGAAAAAGAAGTAGAAGATGAATCAGGTCAAAAACAAAAAGTGAAAATTGGCGTAATGGGATTTGTTCCACCTCAAGTTATGAACTGGGATAAAGCGAATTTAGAAGGAAAAGTGAAAGCAAAAGATATAGTTGAAACAGCGAAGAAAATGGTGCCAAAAATGAAAGCAGAAGGTGCAGATGTTATCGTTGCACTAGCGCATTCCGGTGTTGATAAGAGTGGATACAACGTTGGCATGGAAAACGCGTCGTATTATTTAACAGAAGTTCCTGGTGTAGATGCAGTATTAATGGGACATTCACATACTGAAATGAAGGATGTATTTAATGGTGTTCCAGTTGTAATGCCTGGTGTCTTTGGAAGTAACCTAGGTATTATTGATATGCAATTGAAAAAGGTAAACGGAGAATGGGAAATACAAAAAGAGCAATCGAAGCCGCAACTTCGTCCGATTGCTGATAGTAAAGGGAATCCATTAGTACAATCCGATCAAAAACTAGTTAATGAAATTAAAGATGATCATAAAGCGACAATCGATTATGTAAATACAGCTGTAGGTAAAACGACAGCACCTATCAATAGTTATTTTTCACTAGTACAAGATGATCCTTCTGTACAACTTGTGACAAATGCACAAAAATGGTACGTAGAAAAGTTATTTGCTGAAAATGAAAAATATAATGCCTATAAAAAGCTTCCAGTTTTATCTGCAGGAGCACCATTCAAAGCAGGTGGCCGAAACGGTGCTACATATTATACTGATATTCCAGCTGGGACGTTAGCAATTAAAAACGTAGCGGATTTATATGTATATCCAAATACGTTATATGCTGTGAAAGTAAATGGAGCCCAAGTGAAAGAATGGCTTGAAATGTCTGCTGGTCAATTTAATCAAATTGATTCAAAGAAAACAGAAGAACAGCCACTAGTAAATATCGGTTATCCTACATATAATTTTGATGTTTTAGATGGCTTAAAATACGAAATTGACGTAACGCAACCAGCGAAATACGATAAAGATGGAAAAGTTGTAAATGCAAATACGAATCGTATTGTAAATATGACGTATGAAGGTAAGCCTGTAGCCGACACTCAAGAGTTCATCGTTGCTACAAATAACTATCGTGGAAGTAGCCAAACATTCCCTGGTGTAAGTGAAGGGGAGGTTGTATACCAATCGCAAGATGAAACACGTCAAATCATTGTGAAGTATATGCAAGAAACACCAGTTA
>NZ_JBFTMA010000328.1:0-4450 GCF_056396725.1 Bacillus sp. 05T31 | reverse complement strand
ACGGATAAGTATATACAGGTAAAAAGTGATAGTAATAATGCTGAGAAAAGTGCGTTTGAAGTAATTTTCTTTGATTCCGCTAAGACTGAATCAAAGAAGCAGCCTGAGAAAGTAGCAACTCATGTTGTGAAAGATGGAGAAACTTTAGAAAGTATAGCGAAGCAATATTTCTCAGATGAAGATGGGATAGAAATAATAAAAAAGTATAATGATTTACAAGAAGACGAAGTGAAGGTAGGACAAGAATTGAAAATTCCTATAAAAGATAAGTCCACGAAGTATGAGAGCTAGCTAAATGAGTGATATATAGCTCCACATAAAATTAAGGACTATACTTTACGAGGAGGGAGAGTAAAAAATATATGTCATGGATTATATTATTATGTACTCTCATAAGCATTGGTTTTGTATGTCTTCTTGGAATGTATAAAGAAGCGATGCGTAATACAGTGTTGGAACATACTTTAGTATTCGAAGAATTTCCGGAAAGTTTTCAAAAAGTTAAAGTTTTTTTTATTTCGGATATTCATAGAAGGATCATTTCTAGCTCGCTAATTGAACGAGTGAAAGGAAAAGCAGATATCGTAATTATTGGCGGTGATTTAGCTGAAAAAGGAGTACCYTTATCGCAAATCGCTTTAAATATTCAAAAGTTAAGAGAAATAGCCCCTGTATATTTTGTATGGGGAAATAATGACTATGAAATTGAGTATCACGAATTAGATGCTTTATTAATAGAAAATAATGTGAAGGTATTAGATAATACAAGAGTTGTATTTGAGTCTGAATTAGGAGAGAAAATTTGCTTACTCGGTATCGATGATGTTGGATTAGAACGAGATCGTTTAGATTTAGCGTTGTCTGATTGTAAAGAAGAAGGTTTTCGCATTTTAATTAGTCACAACCCAGATATAATAAAGAAAATGTCTGGTAATGAACAAATTTCGCTCGTATTAAGTGGACATACACATGGAGGCCAGATTCGGTTGTTTCCATCTGAAAAGTATTTAAAGGGTGGCGTATATAAGCATTCTAATACGACTCTCTTTGTTAGTAATGGGTATGGAACAACATTGTTCCCTCTTCGTTTTCGGGCACCTTCCCAAACACATATCCTTACGTTATGCGGAGGGAAATAATGCCGAATTCAAATGGAAAATATAATATAAAAGCTGTCTCAAATATACTCGGAATTCAACCGAGTACACTTCGCGCATGGGAAAGACGCTATCATATTATTGCCCCAAAGAGAAATCGTGCGGGGCATCGTTTATATACAGAAGAGCATATTCATATTTTGAAATGGTTAATGAACAAAGTTTCTGAGGGGATGATGATTGGACAAGCAGTTCAGTTATTAGAAGGGAATCGGTTGCAGAACAACGTTCAAAAAGAAAAAATTACTGATACAGAAGTTGTTTTAGTGGACGATATACTACAAGCTTTGTTAGAATTTGATGAAATTACAATTTCTGCATTATTAAACGAGGTTTTTAGTATATATTCAACGGAAAAGGTTGTTGCAAGCATCATTCTTCAAGTGGCAAACAAGTTGTTAACTTTAAAAAGTAATAATGAGATTACAATGTCGCAATTCAAATATGTTGTATCATTCTTACAAACACGTTTAGGGATGATCTATCATAATGCGTCGGTGTATTCTTCCGTTAACAAAGTTTTCGTTTTAGAAAATAATATATTAAAAGGATTTATTTTCGCGACGTATTTACGACTAAAAGGATATCAAACAATGTATATGGGGACAAGTTTAGATGAAGAAGGTATTTTACTAGCTATTGAACAATTACAACCTAAATATTTGTTTATATCTTTTGATGATGAACGAGAACTTGAAGAGGCAGTAGAATTTATTGACTTGTTGCAAGAAAAAAATGAAAACATCTCTGGTGGTTTTATAGGAAGAAAAGGCATTGGAGATCAATTAAATCTTCAAAATATCCTAATTGGTAACACGAAAGAAGAATGGGATGGATGGTTAAAGATGCCGGAATAGTCGTTCGAAAAGAACCATCTATTTTCTATTTCATATAATAAAAATTAGATGCAATGGTTACGTAGGGAGGGTATGAGATGAGACTGGAACGTTTAAATTATAATAAGATTAAAATTTTCCTAACATTTGATGATTTATCTGAACGAGGATTAACGAAAGAAGATTTGTGGAGAAATGCACCKAAAGTACAGCAACTATTCCGTGATATGATGCAAGAAGCAAATACAGAATTAGGGTTTGAAGCGGATGGACCGATTGCTGTTGAAGTATTTTCTCTACAAGCTCAAGGTATGGTTGTAATTGTAACAAAAGAAAATCACGAAGTGGACACAGAAGATGAGTTCCGTGACGAGTTTATTGAAATGCAAGTGACTCTTGATGAAAGTGAACATATACTTTACGAGTTTGCTACATTAGATGATGTAATCAATTTGTCAAATCGCT
This sequence comes from Bacillus sp. 05T31, assembly GCF_056396725.1. NCBI lineage: Bacteria > Bacillati > Bacillota > Bacilli > Caryophanales > Bacillaceae > Bacillus > Bacillus sp. 05T31. The sequence goes on along the minus strand of NZ_JBFTMA010000328.1, from coordinate 1,992 downwards.
TATATAACCTTGGTGTAACTGATGGGAAGTTGTATACGTGGGATGATCGTTTTTATCTTTGGATAGAAGAAGAAGAGCAATTTCAATTATTGAAGGCGGATTTTATAGCTATTTTAGCGGAGTACGGTAATCCGTCAACAGCAACAATTTACCGCGTAATGGAATATGGTAAAGAATTAATGGATTCTCAAGCGATTGAACAAATATATAATTACTTTGTGAAAAAACAAAACCTCAGCTAATGTAACGTAGCTTGAGGTTTTATTTTTATTCAGCTGAAAATCTAAAATCTATAAAACGAAGTGTAGGTAACAAGWCTAGCCGATCTGTATGTTAAAATGTAATCAGTATTTCTGGATGAAATAATTGTTTTATCGAATGTATTTTGATGAAAATAAAAAATATTTAAATATTTAAGTATTTTACTTTTCTAAAAGCAATAAAAGGACTATAATAATAGTGAAAACGCTTGCAATACAAAATAGTTTGTATATATTTGTTAGCGTTTTCTATTGCATTCCAAATTTAACGGTGTATACTAGGCAATGAAGGTTTACTAAACAAGTGAAATTACAGGGGGTTTACTTACTATGGTAGCCGAAAAGGGAACTCAAACGAAAACACAACAACAAGGGGAACAACATTTTGAATTGTTAAATTCAACACAAATTGTAATTAACGAAGCATTAGAAAAATTGGGTTATCCAAACGAAGTATATGAATTATTGAAAGAACCAATTCGTATGATGACAGTGAAAATTCCAGTTCGTATGGATGACGGGACTGTTAAAATATTTACAGGATATCGTGCACAACATAATGATGCTGTTGGTCCAACGAAAGGTGGAATTCGCTTCCATCCAAACGTAACAGAAAATGAAGTGAAAGCACTTTCTATTTGGATGAGTTTAAAATGTGGTATTGTTGATTTACCATATGGTGGAGGTAAAGGTGGAATCATTTGTGACCCACGTGAGATGTCTTTCCGTGAATTAGAAAGATTAAGCCGCGGTTATGTACGAGCAATTAGCCAAATTGTTGGTCCGACAAAAGATATTCCGGCTCCAGATGTATTTACAAACTCACAAATTATGGCATGGATGATGGATGAGTATAGCCGTATCGATGAATTTAATTCACCAGGATTTATTACAGGTAAACCACTTGTATTAGGTGGATCACACGGACGTGAAACAGCGACTGCAAAAGGTGTAACAATTTGTATTCGTGAAGCTGCGAAAAAACGTGACATTGATATTAAAGGTGCACGCGTTGTTGTTCAAGGATTTGGTAATGCGGGTAGCTTCTTAGCTAAATTTATGCATGATGCAGGCGCGAAAGTAATTGCAATTTCAGATGCTTACGGTGCATTACATGATCCGAATGGATTAGATATTGACTACTTACTAGATCGTCGCGATAGCTTTGGTACTGTAACAAAACTATTTAATAATACAATTTCAAATACAGAACTGTTAGAACTTGATTGCGACATTTTAGTTCCTGCTGCAATTGAGAACCAAATTACAGAAGAAAATGCTGATAAGATTAAAGCGAAAATTGTGGTTGAAGCTGCAAATGGTCCAACTACATTAGAAGCAACAAAAATCTTAACAGATCGTGGTATCTTACTTGTTCCAGACGTATTAGCAAGTGCTGGTGGCGTTACGGTATCTTACTTTGAGTGGGTACAAAATAACCAAGGTTACTACTGGACTGAAGAAGAAGTAGAACAACGTTTAGAAAAAGTAATGGTAAAATCATTCGATTCAATTTATGAAACATCACAAGTTCGTAAAGTGAATATGCGCTTAGCTGCATACATGATTGGTGTTCGTAAAATGGCTGAGGCTAGTCGCTTCAGAGGTTGGGTATAATATATAATGTTTTGAGAAAACGTGATTTCCTTTCGAGGGAATCGCGTTTTTTTGTTGAAGTATTAAATGAGGTGTTGTATATGGGGAATGAAATAATGGAACGAGTAGACCAATT
>NZ_JBFTMA010000327.1:0-4485 GCF_056396725.1 Bacillus sp. 05T31 | reverse complement strand
ATTATGATGATGCAAGGGTATAAAATAACAACATTTGATATTGTAGGAACATTATTTGTTATTGCAGCGCTTATTCGTAATAATGTTTGTCAGAGAAAAGAAGAAAATATAAATAAACAAATTTTGCAAGAAAAGCAATTGCGTCAAGCTGTTTAATAGGCAACTGGAGGATTTTATATGTTAGAAAGTTTATTGTTTTTCTTTGCTGCTGGAGTTGCCTGCGAGCTTGCAGCAATTAATCGAAACGGTCGTAAAAATATAAAACAACAAGCTGAACTGATACAGCTTTTAAAAGACTTGAAGRAAAGAAAAAATTAAAAAGACGACCGGGCATAGACGGTCGTCTTTTCTATTATTATTTATATAAAGGGGAAAGGGGACACAAAGTTATATAAGCGTAGCAGCGTAAATGAAAGCAGTAAGAAGAATCGAGCCGCTAGCTAGTCCTAAAAAATCTAATTTATTAAAAGTCATGTTATTCATTATAAATTCTCCTTACTTGTTTAATATAGAAGCAACAGCTTTTGCATCGATAAGAGCGGAGAATACCATGCACATTGTATTTAAGAAATTGTTCGTTTTCATTTTGTTCATCATATAGATCCGCTCCTTTTCAAATGGTTGTTGTTACTTTCTGACTTAATTGTATAAGATAGTGGAGGGAGCCACTATCGAATTAGCTTACAAGAAAATTACACTTTTGTAAGAATTGAAATTTAACAATAAATACTTATTTTTATTACCAACTCCTAAAACTTAGTGTTATAATCGTTGTAAGAAAATGATTATACTTCGGATATTCAGAAAGGAACGAAACAAATGTATAAACCAATTACATTTTCGTTGAAATATATATTTAAAATGGCTGGGAAGGTAGAAGTACAAGGGAGAGAGAAATTACCGGAAGATGGCCCTTACGTTGTTGCGTGTACACATACAAGTTTTATGGATGTTTTAATGTTAGCGGCAGGAATGTACCCAACCCAAATTCATTACATGGCAAAAAAAGAATTGTTTGAAGGGAAATTTAAAAATTGGTTTTTTAAAAATGTAAATGCATTCCCTGTAGACCGTGCGAATCCAGGGCCAAGCACATTAAAAATTCCATCACGTTTATTAAAAGAAGGAAAAGTAGTAGGGATTTTCCCGAGTGGGACGAGGTCATCAGAAGACGTTTCACTAAAAGCTGGGGCTGTTACGATTGCAATGCGTTCTAASGTTCCGTTAATACCGGCAGCTTATGTTGGTCCATCAAGTATAAAAGAATTGATAAAAGGAAAAAAAGCGCGATTAGTTTTTGGAGACCCAATTCAAATCGATGCTGAAGAACAAATAGATCGAAAAACGGCTATGAAAATGATGACAGATGAATTAAATGCAAAGTTTGAAGAACTAAAGGAAGTTTTGCAGCCAAATCAAAAATAAGAAAAGACGATCGTGCATAGACGGTCGTCTTTTCTATTATTATTTATATAAAGGAGAAAGGGGACAAAGTTATAGTGTAGCAGCGTAAATGAAAGCAGTAAGAAGAACCGTGCCGCTAGCTAGTCCTAAAAAATCTAATTTATTAAAAGTGATGTTGTTCATAATGCATTCTCCTTACTTGTTTAATGTAGAAGCARCAGCTTTTGCAWCGATAAGAGCGGAAAATACCAAGCTCATTGTATTTAAGAAATTGTTCGTTTTCATTTTGTTCATCATATAGATCCGCTCCTTTTCAAATGGTTGTTGCCCTGTTTCTGACTTAATTATATGAAATGTTGCGGAGAGTCACTATCGAATTAGCTTACAGGAAAATTACACTTTTGTAAGAAAAACGAATGAAAGTGTCATGATGAGAAGATTTGACATATGTTCATGTGATTCATTAAGTTAAAAGTAGAGGTGAGTGTATGGCTAATATTAAAGATATTGCAAAGATGGCTGGGGTTTCAGTTACGACTGTTTCGAGGGTRTTAAATGATCATCCATATGTAAGTGAAGAAAAAAGGAAAGTTGTTTTAGAAATAGTTGAGAAATTGAATTACTCGCAAAATGCAAATGCTGTKCATTTATCAAAAGGGAAGACGAATATTGTTGGCGTGATTTTACCTTATATTAATCATCCGTCTTTTGATGCGATGGTGGGTGGAATGATGGAAGTTGCGTTAGCTCACAACTATCGAGTGCTTCTTTGTCAAACGAACTACAATAAAAAAGAAGAAATGAAAAGTTTACATATGTTGAAAACAAAGCAACTAGACGGTCTTATCATTTGTTCTCGTGCCAATGAGTGGGAAACTATAGAGCCTTATGCAGCGTATGGGGCGGTTATTGCTTGTGAGGATAATGATATTGAAAGCATATCGAGTGTATATACAGATCATTTTAATGCCTTTCAATTAGGGATGAGTTACCTTATTGAAAAAGGTTATAAGAAGATTGGATATTGTACGGGAAGAAAGTTAGGGCCAAGTAGTAAGAAACGTTTTGATGCTTATAAACAACAGCTACAATTAATAGATGAAGAAGTGATGGAAGATCGGATTTTCACAGAATGCTTTACGTTAGAAGATGGTGTAAGAGTTGCACATCAATTCAAGGAGATGGAGAATCCTCCTGAAGCATTAATAGTGGCAGGAGATGAAGTTGCTATTGGGATCATGACAGAAGTTGAAAAATTAGGTATTGAAGTTCCTGAGGATTTAGCGATTATTGGTTTTGATAATCAACCGATTTCTCAAGTTTTACAACTGACAACCATTGACCAAAATTTAAAGGGAATAGGTAAGACTGCTTTTGAAATGTTTTATAGGCAAGTAAGTGATGAGAGTTCTAAACAAGAAAAGATGGAAATTCCGTATAAACTTGTGGAACGCTCCACGGTTTAGTGTTAATCCGTTATGTGTATAATCACATAACGGATTATTTTTTGAAATGTCTTTGACAGGAAACGCGTTTCATACTTTATAAAAGAGTTACACCGGTCTGTAATAATCCATGGATTCTTTTCAAGTGTTAAAACAATGAATAGAATTTGGAGGGATATGCATGAATGAACTTTTATTAAGTATGAAAAAATATGTAGAGGATGACGAAAAGATTTTAGCGTTTGTCGTAGGGATATTTGAAAAGGATGACTTTACTTTATGTTATCAACATGGGATTTTTGTTGCCACTACTAGACGTCTTCTATTTTACGGGAAAATTCCGTGCTATCCTGCGGTATTTGAAGAGTATTCGTATTTGCATATAGATGACATAGATTTCCGTCCATATTTCGAATGTACTTGTAATCGTGAAACCATTAGAGCTAAGTATATTCAGAGTGGGAATGTGGAGCGCTTTGTCCGTACAGTTAGAGCGAATATGAATAATTAATCACCCCTTTGTTTAAACATAATATCTTGGTCTTTGTGAGGGGAAATGCGGAATAAAAACAACTTCTAAACCTCTAGGAGATAGTGATACAATGTCAAATGGGGGGAGGTATGAACTATGGTTAATCAACGTATAAAGGAAATAACACTAATTACAATTGGTTCATTATTATTCGCAATTGGTATTAATTACTTTGCAATTCCAAACCGTTTATCAGAGGGTGGAATTATTGGTTTAACGGTTGTTACGTACTATTTATTTGATTGGTCACCAGGAATTGTGAATTTTGGTTTGAATGCAATTTTATTAGCTGTAGGTTATAAATTTTTTGATAAGAAAACGATGGTTTACACAATTATAGGTATTGTGGAAACCTCTTTGTTTTTATATGTTACAGAACATATCGAATATCAAGTAAATAGTGATACGTTACTAGCAGCTTTATTTGCTGGTGTATTTGTAGGTATCGGATTAGGCTGTATGTTCAAAGCTGGAGGTACATCAGGAGGATCGGCAATTTTAGCTCGACTAGCAAATCAATATTTAGGTTGGAGCGTTGGTAAAGGCGTACTTATTATTGATATCGTTGTAATTGCGGGTTCTGTATTTATAATAGGACAAGAAAAGGCAATGTATACACTTGTAGCTGTATTTGTCGGAGCGAAAGTAATTGATTTCATCGTGGAAGGTATGGATACAAAGACAGCTGTTACAATCATTTCAAATCAACCGGATTTAATACGTGAAACTATTACGAAAAACATGACACGCGGTGTCACTGTATTAGAAGGACGCGGCGGATATACTGGTAAAAATAAAGAAGTTTTATATATCGTTATTAATAAACAAGAGCTTGTTAAGTTAAAGCAAGTTATTAGTAGAGTTGATGAAGATGCCTTCGTTGTCATTCACGATGTGCGTGATGTACTTGGCGGTGGCTTTAAAGCAAGCTAAAAGATGGACGAGAAAATTCGTTCATCTTTTTTTATCCCGCATTAACGGGCAGTAGAAYTCCCACCTCAAAATTCAKCTGGAGCAAAGAAGTTAGGTGGGAGATCAACTGCCCGTAAACGCCCGATTGCTGAGGGCTAATAATCAGTGGGGGGATGAACAAAACCCCCACTG
>NZ_JBFTMA010000326.1:0-4516 GCF_056396725.1 Bacillus sp. 05T31 | reverse complement strand
TTTATACCCTTGTTGTTGTATTGCTAATTGATTATATAAGTACATTGTTGCGGGAGAAATTATAATGAGTAAAACGATGATAATCATACCAAAACCGAAGAAACTGAGTGTAAATCGCTGGATTATTTTTATAGCACTTACAGTTGTATATGTATGGGCCTTTTCAGGAGTCCCGTTAGAGGGAATAAAGAATACGGCGGGAGAAATTACAAAAGCCATTATGACAGGCGTATTGAACCCAGATTGGTCGTATGTATCTTTGCCAGATGGTGAAGATTTATTACACGGTTTAATTGATACGTTGGCAATTGCGATATTAGGTACATTTATTTCTGCTTTTTTATCTGTTCCATTTGCTTTTTGGGCGGCAACGAATATGAGTAGTGGAAAATTAACTTCAGGAACTGGGAAATTTGTACTTAGTTTTGTTCGTACATTTCCTGAATTAGTTATGGCTCTTTTATTTATAAAAGCTGTTGGTCCAGGCTCTTTTGCCGGAGTTCTAGCTTTAGGGTTACACTCTATCGGAATGTTAGGGAAACTATATTCGGAAGGAATTGAAAATATAGATAAGGGACCGACGGAAGCGTTAATAGCAACGGGTGCAAATCGGTTTCAAATACTTTGGTATGCCGTATTACCACAAGTGTTACCGGATTTTCTATCGTATACGTTATACAGGTTTGAAATTAATGTACGATCCGCTGCGATTTTAGGTGTTATTGGAGCAGGTGGTATTGGTACGCCATTAATTTTTGCACTTAGTTCACGTAATTGGTCTCGTGTGGGAATTATTTTATTAGGTATCATTTTAATGGTAATTATAATTGATTTTATTTCAAGTTCTATTCGTAAGCGGATTATTTAATTTGTTTTAAAAGCATCTAATTCAGATGCTTTTTTGTATTTTTAAAGGTTATCAAAAAAGAGATATATCAGAAATTAGTATATTTGTATAAATATACAGATAATTATCTTTATTTTTAAAATAAAAACAATTAAAAAGTATGTCATATTGAATGCCCATACATTCCCTGAATCACTGTATTTTTTATGAAAAATCAAAAAAACATCAACATATTTGTCGATACATGTTGTATAATCTTGCGTGGGAAGCTATCATATAAATGTATAAAACGTTTACTAACATACGCGAAGGGAAGAATAGCATGTCACATTCAATCGAACAACTTTCTATCAACACGATTCGCACATTATCCATTGATGCGATTGAAAAAGCAAACTCTGGTCACCCAGGAATGCCAATGGGTGCAGCACCAATGGCTTATACATTATGGACTCAATTTATGAAACACAATCCAAATAACCCAACGTGGTTTAACCGCGATCGTTTCGTATTATCTGCAGGTCATGGTTCAATGTTACTATACAGCCTACTTCATCTATCTGGTTATGACTTAACAATGGATGATTTAAAGAACTTCCGTCAATGGGGAAGCAAAACTCCAGGACATCCTGAGTACGGTCACACAGCAGGTGTAGACGCAACAACTGGTCCACTTGGACAAGGTATTGCAACTGCTGTTGGTATGGCGATGGCTGAAAGACATTTAGCGGCTAAATACAACCGTGATGCGTATAATGTAGTAGATCATCATACATACGCTATTTGTGGTGATGGAGATTTAATGGAAGGCGTTTCTGCTGAAGCATCTTCATTAGCTGCTCATTTACAATTAGGTCGTCTTGTAGTACTTTACGATTCAAACGATATTTCATTAGATGGCGATTTAAATCGTTCATTCTCTGAAAGTGTAGAAGATCGTTACAAAGCATACGGGTGGCAAGTAATCCGTGTTGAGGATGGAAAYGATATTGAAGCAATCGCAAAAGCAATTGAAGAAGCGAAAGCTGACGAAAAACGCCCAACGCTAATTGAAGTAAGAACGACAATTGGTTTCGGTTCTCCAAACAAATCAGGAAAATCAGCTTCACATGGTTCTCCACTTGGTGTAGACGAAACAAAATTAACGAAAGAAGCATACGCTTGGACTGCTGAACAAGACTTCCATGTAGCAGAAGAAGTATATGACAACTTCCGTAAAACAGTACAAGATGTTGGTGAAACGACGCAAGCTGCGTGGAACACGATGCTCGGTGAATATGCACAAGCATATCCAGAATTAGCAAACGAACTGCAAGCAGCAATGAACGGTCTTCTTCCAGAAGGTTGGGAACAAAGCTTACCAACTTATGAATTAGGATCAAAAGCAGCAACACGTAATTCTTCAGGTGCTGTAATTAATGCAATTGCAGAGTCTGTACCATCATTCTTTGGTGGATCAGCTGACCTTGCTGGTTCTAACAAAACATATATGAATAACGAAAAAGACTTCACAAGAGCTGATTACAGCGGTAAAAACATTTGGTACGGTGTTCGTGAGTTTGCGATGGGTGCAGCAATGAACGGTATTGCACTACATGGCGGTTTAAAAACTTACGGTGGTACGTTCTTCGTATTCTCTGACTACTTACGTCCAGCAATTCGCCTTGCAGCATTAATGCAATTGCCTGTAACGTATGTATTCACACATGATAGTATCGCTGTTGGTGAAGATGGTCCAACACATGAGCCGGTTGAACAATTAGCAGCACTTCGTGCAATGCCAAAYGTWTCTGTTATTCGTCCAGCAGACGGTAACGAATCAGTTGCAGCTTGGAGACTAGCTCTAGAATCWACAAAAACACCAACTGCATTAGTGTTAACTCGTCAAGATCTTCCAACATTAGAAGGTGCAAAAGACGATACTTATGAAAAAGTAGCAAAAGGTGCATATGTAGTTTCTGCAAGCAAGAAAGAAACTKCTGATGTAATCTTAATTGCAACTGGATCTGAAGTAAGCTTAGCAATCGAAGCRCAAAAAGCTCTAGCAGCAGACGGCGTTGATGCAGCTGTTGTTAGCATGCCATCTATGGATCGCTTTGAAGCTCAAACTGCTGAGTACAAAGAATCTGTACTACCAAAAGCAGTAACGAAACGTTTCGCAATTGAAATGGGTGCTACAATGGGATGGCACCGTTAYGTAGGYCTTGATGGAGATGTACTAGGTATYGACACATTCGGTGCTTCTGCTCCTGGTGAGAAGATTATGGAAGAGTATGGATTTACTGTAGAGAACGTTGTTCGTAAAGTAAAAGAAATGCTTTAATGATTTTAGAAAAATCTCTCCAGCATGGGGAGATTTTTCTATGTAATTGAGTTTTTTCGACAGGAAAAGTTTTYTCTCTCTCCGTAGTCAGACAAYCATTGCAAATCTTCTCTTATATAATGTAGGGAAAAGGTTGTCCAGATCGGGAGGGGAAAAATGAAAACGTATGAATTGTATTTAATTCAAGAGGATATTGCGAAAGCTTACTTTGGTCGTGAATATTTGTTTTTTGATTTATTTGCTCGATTTTCAGAATCTGGGTTCCTTTCGGAGAAGAAAGTATTATATAAACAAATGACGTATATTACGATGCCGTTACAAGTAATGAAAATTCATCATAAATTAGAACAAGCTTTGCGTGTTCTTGGTAAATATGAAAGAACAAATCATACTCATACGCTTTATACAGGAGCCGAATACGGAGAAATAATGGTGAAACCACAATATATTCGAATAAATACTTCTGGAAATGTATCCATGGAAACAACTTTCTTTGAGGTGCTTAGAAAGTGTGAGTTAACATTTTTAGCGATGGATTATGAAAATAAAAAGTACGGTTGGTTAAATCCTCTCAAACAAGTACGAACATATGTGTAAAAAATGTCGAATAGTATCTTGTCTTATTGAAAAGGTTTTAGTACACTGTAAGGTAGACAACATGAAGGAGGAAAAGATATGCCAATGTGGTTAGGTATTCTAGTGGGCGTAGTAGCACTAGTAGCAGGCGTGGCGTTAGGATTTTTCATTGCCCGCAAATACATGATGAATTACTTACAAAAAAATCCACCAATTAACGAACAAATGTTAAAAATGATGATGATGCAAATGGGACAAAAACCTTCCCAAAAGAAAATCAATCAAATGATGAGCGCGATGAACAAGCAACAAACGAAATAAGCGCCAAAGGGCACTCTTACCGAGTGCCCTTTTCTTTTGGTTATAAAACATATTTAAAACTTTCAAATATTCTGTATTTTTGTTACACTGAAAACATCGCTCATTTTAAGGGAGGAGGATAAATATGAAAGTGTTTTTTAATTTAGCTTGGTTTTTTAAGCAAGAAAAACGAGCGTACATAATCGGAATTATTATGTTATTTGGTGTCGCACTTCTTGAACTTGTAGCGCCAAGAGTACTAGGGATTGTAGTAGATGAAATTAATAGTGGAACATTAACGTCTGAAAAATTGTTGAACTGGGTTATTCTATTAGTAGTTGTAGGAATTATGATGTATATATTACGTTACTTATGGCGTATTATGATTTTTGGATCTTCTTTAAAACTAGCTCGTCAACTGCGAAAGAATCTATATGAACATTTTACTAAGATGAGCCCATCYTTTTATC
>NZ_JBFTMA010000325.1:0-4516 GCF_056396725.1 Bacillus sp. 05T31 | reverse complement strand
ATGTTTCTTGTCATAGTCTTTTAGATTTTTCGACAAAAAATAACAAGAATAGAAGACGTATTGGGAGAATGCATTATGTACATAAAACTATTAAAATCAATTACATCATTATCACTTATTGGTAGCGCTTTATTATATACAAATGTTGGTGAGATGAAAGCTGCTGAAGCGGGTACTTTTTCCGATGTACCTACATCGCACTGGTCCTATCCTGCGATTAAAGACTTAGCGAGCAAAAATATTATTTCAGGCTATGGAAATGGAAAGTTTGGTTTTGGTGATGTTGCGACGAGGGAGCAAGTTGCCGCTTTAATTTATCGTGTGTTAGTACCGAATAAGCAAGGTGGTACGTTTAGTAATGATGCTGCTCGTTATGTATTACAAGATGGGTCTACTTTAAATAATCCGTATCGTGATATTCGCTCAGGTTCTACAATGTTTCCGGAAGAGGTTTTAACGTTAACGAAATTGGGGATTTTTAAAGGTGATGGAAATGGCGGTTTTAGACCGAAAGATTCTGTTAGTCGCGCAGAAATGGCGCAAATTATTAAAAATGCGTTCCAAGTTTCAGCTAAACAAAAACATACATTTAATGATGTTCCAAATGGATTTTGGGCAGAAAATGCGATTAGTGCGGTGCAGTCAAACGGGATTGCATCTGGTACAGGAGACGGGAAATTTGAACCAGCTAAAACGGTAACGCGTGAACAGTATGCACAGTTTTTATATAATGCATTGAAATATAAAAAGCCTGAGGTTGCGGTGCAAGATACAGGAGATGCGGCATTATTAGCAGCATTTAAAAATGAAGTACAAACGCGTATTAATACGTATGAAACGAATATTACACTTCCATATAAAACGAAAAACAGTAATACAAAAGAAGTGATGAATACACTTTTCATCGCATATAAAGAAGTCGCAAGTAAAAATGAGTATACAAATTATAATAGATCGAATGTTTCATACTCACTATCTGGATCGCCAGGGAATTATACGTTTACGCTAAATATTACATATCGTGAAACGAAAGAACAAACAGAGTATGTGATGAAACAAGCGAAAGCGATTGTTTCTTCTATTATTCAAGTCGGGATGGATGATCATGAAAAAGTGAAGGCGATTCATGATTATGTTGTAAAACATGTTTCTTACGATACGTCTTATAAAGCGTATACAGCATATGAGGCACTCGCGAATCGTTCTGCCGTTTGCCAAGGTTACACACTATTAACCTATCAATTATTAAAAGAAGCTGGAATTGAGAATCATTTTGTAGTAGGAACTGGAGACGGTCAGCCTCATGCTTGGAATTTAGTTAAAATCGATAGCAAGTGGTACCATCTTGATACAACATTCGATGATCCAATACCTGATGAACAAGGCCGAGTAACGTATTCATATTTCAATTTATCAGATGAGCAAATTGCAAGAAATCATGAGTGGAACCGCGGGGAATATCCACAGGCTACAACAAATTATTATGATACACTTACAAATAAAATTGCAGCAGGCGGTTCTAAAGCACCTGCATACGGGCAAATATTAAAAGATACAAAACTAAATTATTTAGCAAGTGAGTATGTTGCGAATAACTATAACGAATTGAAAAATAAAATGCAGCAACGTTATAGCACAAATTCAGCAAAGATTGAAATCCTTTATAAACAATCAATGGATGGCGCACTGCAAGATGTGAAAAAAGCAATTGGAGAAATCGGTTTTCCAAAAGGGGCGAACCGTGTTTCTTATAAAGCGGAGCCGTATAATGCAAAAGAAGGATATTCTTTGGTGACGATTACGTTTACGTATTGATAATGAAAAAAGCATCTGTTTCAGGTGCTTTTTTTATTATTTCGGTTCGACATAATGTGACAAAGGAACATAACAGCATCTGGTATGATAACTTTGGAAATTTTACATTTTGGAGGATTAGTAATGAACAAAAAGAAGATCTTTGCTGCGTTAATAGGGATCGCAGTTTTAATTGTAATTATTAATGTAGTTGTTACGAAAGGGAAGACGGCATCAACTAGTGAAAGAATGTACACTGAGAAAGAATATAATAAATTAGTAGATGAGCATTTTGAAGAAACGCAAAAGTTAAAAGGTGATAAGAGTGCATTAGAAACTGAAAATAAATCTCTTGATGCACAAGTTAAGAAGTTAAAAGATGAATTAGCGAAAAAAGAGCAACAAGTAGCGCAGCAGCCAGTTCAACAAGAACAGCCGAAACAACAACCGCAACAACCAACACCAGCACCAACTCCACAGCCGGAAACGAAAGAAGAGCCTAAAACAGAACAGCCTACGGGTGCATTCGCAAATCCTGTAAAAAGTATAAATAAAACAGAGGCAATGAATAAAGTGAAAGAAAAGGCGAAGCAAGACTTCCAAGATGACTATATGACGCAAAACTTTGTTGCTGAAGAGCAATCGAAAGCATTTGACTTCTTAAATGGGATTGAAATTAAATCACAAGAAGAATTGAATGTTATGAAGAAAGCGCTCGGAGATTTCTCTAACGACTTTATGACAGTGAAATTTGTTTATGAAGAGCAAATGAAAGCGAAGAATAAGCAGGGATAAATAACAGAATGAATAAAAACGCTATCTTTTAGAAAGATAGCGTTTTTTGATTTGTTATGGATAATAAAAGATTTCCTGCATTTGACATATACAGTCTAGCTGTATAAAATAAAACTATATAGTTGAACTGTATAGTTTGACTATATACTTATCGTTACATTGGAGGTCTTTATGAATAGGGATAAAAATTTACCATTAACGGAAACAACGTATTACGTTCTTCTAGCTTTATTAGAGCCAGCGCATGGGTATTTAATTATGCAAAAGGTGGAGGAACTTAGTAATCATCAAGTGAAAATCGCGGCGGGTACATTGTATGGTGCGGTTGAAAATTTATTAAAGCAACAATTAATAGAATCGGTAAAAAGTGAAGATAAACGAAGAAAAGTGTATGTAATTACTGARCGSGGGAAAGAAGTATTACATTTAGACTTTATGAGRATGCAGCACATTGTTGGAGTTACAAAAAGCTTATTAMATGTATAGTKAGGGGGGAASCGAAGATGTGGAGATTGAAATTCTTTTTRGACTTTGAGAAAGAGGAGAAATGGTTAGAAGAGATGGCTTGGAAAGGCTATCAACTAAAAAGTAATACATTCGGTTATAAATTTAGAATCGCAGAACCTGAGGATGCGACAATTAAAATAGATTATAGAATATTTTATAGACGAAGTGATTTTATTAATTACTGTACRTTATTTGAAGATAGYGGCTGGAAGCATATAGCCGGTAARTGGTGGKCWGGTACGCAATATTTTAAAAAGGTAAATGAGGAAAGCGAAGATGACATTTTTTCAGATCAAATGTCACGAGCAGGGAAGTATAAACGTTTATCTAAGACATGTTTAGAATTAGCGATCTGTTATTTGCCGATATTATTTTTATTTATGTATAGTAATACGATGAATTTAGGAGCGTTTGTAAATCCGAAAGAACTATACTTGACGCCAGGATTATGGGATAAGCAAGGCGTAGCATTTCTATGGTCATTTTTATTTGAAACGCCATTTGCATTAATGAGAGGACTTTTTTTGACATTTATCCCCGTTGCGACATGTATGTTTTTCGTTTGCTCGTATAAAGCAAATCGCTTGTATGAAGAGAGAAGATGATAGGAGAGATCCCCTTAAAGCTTATGCTTTGAGGGGATTATTTTGGATTCGTAAATGTATCTTCTTAAAATAGATTAATGAAAAGGATGCGGATTGGAAACAAATTATCATGATTTTATTTTTTATAAATCAAAAAAGCATGTAATTAAGTAGGAGTCCCGACACATTTCCTATAATGATTAATATGTTATGTCTTTCAAAAGAATCTACTTTATAGAGCATGTCTACAATTTATATTTTACTATTTGTATTTTCATGAATATGTATAATTACATAAAATTTAAGGGGAAAAGAGAGTATACTTTGGTATTGTGTAATAAAGATAGGGCCCGCCTACGGAAATAGGTGGGCTTTTTTAACGTATAAAGAAAAGACACTCATATAAGAGTGCCTTTTCCGATAGTTTTTTAGCAG
Source organism: Bacillus sp. 05T31 (assembly GCF_056396725.1). Taxonomy (NCBI): domain Bacteria; kingdom Bacillati; phylum Bacillota; class Bacilli; order Caryophanales; family Bacillaceae; genus Bacillus; species Bacillus sp. 05T31. The sequence goes on along the minus strand of NZ_JBFTMA010000325.1, from coordinate 401 downwards.
AAGCAGCTAGCTCCAACTATGATTAATAAAATAAATAATACAACTAATAAAGCAAATCCTCCAGCGAAGCCGCCGCCGCCGCAACTACCACCAAATCCCATAATAGTTCCTCCTTTAGATAATAGGAGAAAACAAGGGGTCACTCATGTATTTTAACGGGTTCACTTTACTTTATGTTTTTAAGCATGAATTGAGCAAGTCCTTTTGAAAATAAAGAAAAGACACCCTAAGGTGCCTTCCTCCGACTTGAACCACTTTACTTTTAATAATATGTATTGGACATTAAGTAAACACGTCCTATAAAACAGAATCATTTATTTTCACCAGATTGTTAGTGTACAAATACAAGAGAATCGAGATCGTTTGTTTGGCTAGATTAAAGCAACGCCACATCTATATGG
>NZ_JBFTMA010000324.1:0-4518 GCF_056396725.1 Bacillus sp. 05T31 | reverse complement strand
TCGATATGCATCCAAATTAAAATAAAAACGAAAATAACAATAATAATAGAAGTAACTCGCAATATTTTTTTAATCATTTTGATTTCCTTCCGCTCATATTACTTACTATTTCGTAGTGTTTCATTAAATTATTTTTTCATACGAAATGTCTTTCTTACTTTTATTTGCGAATACAAAAAGGCGTGGCATTACGCCACACCTTTTTCATTAAACAAAGTTCCTTGCATCATTATTTCTTCCAAATTTATAAATAGCAATTAAGAAGAATGCTATCGCGAAAGCGAATAAAATTAAAATATTTAAATACAACTCAGAAAATGGAATGCCTTGCTGTAGTTTTGAAATCGTATCTAGTAACCAACGCTGCGGAAGGAAATCAGCTACTTTTTGTACTGCTTTCGGCATAATGTCGTACGGGAAATAACATCCAGCAAGTAAACATGTTGGTACTATTACTATATTTTGCATTGCATTTGAAGCAGTTGAACTTTTTGAAAAAGACACAATGACTAATGATAAACCAATTGCAATTAAAGCGAATATCATAAGCACACCAATCATAACTATGAAAGGCATATTTATAGTTGTGTGAAAAACATTCGTCATAAAGAATACTGCAATTACAATTTGTACTGTTAATATCATCATATTTACTGCGACATTAGATAATATAAATTTCTTTCCGTCAATCGGCGTTGATAATAATCTAAAATACGTTCTGTTCTCTTTTTCTTTTAAAATAAATCCTGATAAGTTCACTGCTGAAAATAACATAAACATAATAAGATAACCCATCGTTTGATTTGTCATATCTTTATTTTTTGAAGTATCTTCAAGTGTCTCAGACTTTACTTTAAATGAACTTTTTTGATAACCAGCGTACATACTATTAAACGTACTTTGATCGGCCCCTGCCACTTTACTAATCGCAGCGATGTTATCAACATAGTTATATAAATACGATTTTATAAATCCTGTTACTTGATCGCCTTTAATCGATGAAATCTCAATATGACTCGGTTTCCCTTCTCGAACACTTTCAGAAAAACCAGACTGTAATGTAATAACACCATCAAGTTTTTTTGAAGTGAGTTTATCTTCCACTTCAGATTCCTTAATTTTACTAACATTTACATGATTGAGTCCTTCTAAAAATTTCACTGTATCATTTGCGATAGGTTGATTTTCTTTATTTATAACCCCAATATTTAACGTTCCTTGCCCTACATTCCCATATATCGAAAAGGAAATGAGCGTTCCTATTATCGGCAAGCTAATAATAATGAGTAGCCCCTTTTTATTTTTCAGAAGCACAGATAACGTTTTTTGTATGAGCCATAAAATATCTTTCATACTATAGCCCCTCCCGTCTACGTAATGCAATAATCGCAATTAATAAGAAGATTGCTGAAATCCCAAGATTTAAAGATATTACCGGCAGTGCCGCTCCTACATCATTTGCATAAATAATTTTCATAATAGCTGTGTTTGCCCACGTTAATGGTGATAAATTCGTAACGGAATTTTCTTCCACTACGAAATACGCACCACCAAAAATAGACGCTAATTGCACAACAACCATAATAATCGCTCTAGATGCCTCACCTGTTTTTGTAATATATCCGATTCCTAAACCGAAGCTAATTGCTAAAAAGACTTCTGTTAGTAAAATAATAAATATGATTCCAAKATGGTCGCCCCAATTCGCTTGAAAAACAAATTTACTAAATAAAACGACRAGTAATAGACAAAGTGCATTCGCTACAAGACTACCGAGCACTTTCCCAATGAAAATTTCAGCCTTACTTATAGGTGCTGCAATTAAACGATCTCCTGTTTTACGTATTCGTTCTCCTCGAATTAAAAAACTCGCCCCCATTGCAGCGTACAGTGCAATCATCGTCGTCATTACAACCGCATAGTAATCCATAGAACCTGGTTTTTTAGCAGCTTGTAAAGATGTTCCTTTAATATAATCATTATGATTTCCGTTTGAAATAACTGCGCTAACCTTACTCGGATCTACTTTTGCAACTTCGGCCACTACGTTGTACTTATCARCAAATGTTGTAAGCATGCCTTCCACAATACTTCCCTCAATACTACTTTTGTCACTTCCATAAAATTTTGCACCATCTTTATTTAACTCTACATAAGCAGCATATTTATTTTGCTTCACTTCTTCTTTCCCATCTATACCTTCGGAAGCTTTTTTAAAATGAATACCTGATTTATCGACTTCTTTTGTAAATGCTTCAAATGATTGAGAAAACGTGCTACTCGCTTCATCTTTATATAGCACTTGTATATCCTTAAACGATTGACTATCGCTATTAAATGCGTTACTTAACGCTGTTCCTAATACAAGCATAAGCACAATCGGAAATGCTAACATAAAAACTAAAGTTCTTACGTCCCTGAAATCTCTTTTAATGTGCATAACTGCAATATTGAAGATGTTCAATCGATGAACCTCCCTTTACTTTTTCTTCATTTACCTTTTATTTATCTCGTAAGTTTCTTCCAGTCAACGTAAGAAATACTGTCTCTAAGTTCGGAGCCTGCTCCTCTAGCGAACGAATTTCAATGTCATGATTAATGAAATGCTGAATAATTTTATTTAAATTATTTAATCCTGCATCCGAGTTTACCTTGATTACGTTCTCTTCAATTTGAACAGCTTTCACACCRTTTATCTCTTTTAAWTTTTCTACRTCTARATTTTCTACTGACTTYACTTCAATCCAAATRTCTTTCGTATCKGTAATAATCGCTTTTAACTGTTCTTTCGTTCCTTCTGCAATTACTTTACCGTGATCGACAATTGCTATTTTCGTACAAATCTCTTCTACTTCTTCCATGTAGTGACTCGTATAAATAATCGTACTTCCCATYTCATTTAATTTTCGGACAGACTGRAGAATGTAGTTYCTTGACTGCGGATCAATTCCAACTGTCGGTTCATCCATAATAATTAACTTCGGTCTATGWGCGATTGCACAAGCGATATTCAGTCTTCGTTTCATCCCGCCAGAAAAGTTTTTCGGATAACTTTTATGTTTATCACTAAGGCCTACAAATTGAAGTGCTTCCTCTACTCTCGCTTTTAGCTCGGCTCCTCGTAATCCATACAATCCAGCAAAGAATTTCACATTTTCATAGGCAGTTAACTCTTCATAAATCGCAATATCTTGCGGAACGATACCAATATTCATTTTCGCAAATCGATTATGTTTCTTTATATTTTTTCCTAGTATGCTAATTTCACCTTCATTACTTCTTAACAAACCAGCAATCATATTAATCGTTGTACTCTTACCAGCACCATTCGAACCTAAAAAGCCAAATATTTCTCCTTCTTTAATAGATAAAGACATATTATCTACCGCGATGAAATCACCAAATTTTTTCGTTAAATTTTTAATTTCCAATGTGTTCATCATTTCACCCCTATTTCGGTTTCTCTGTTATTATCCCGCTATTTGCGGTCAGTAAGACTCCCACCTCAAAATTCAGCTGGTGCAAAGAAGTTAGGTGGGAGTCGGGCTGCCCGTAAAAATGCCCGATTGGTTCAACTAACAATCAGCGTGGAAAAACACCCCCCCACTGATTGAAGTTTCACTTTATTATAAACAAAAAGAATGAACCTGCTCAGTGCAGAAGTTCACTCTTTTCACATGAGATTATTCACTTTTTTCATATGAGATGATTCATCCTCGTCTCATCCTCTTATATCGGCAATAACATTGTTACTGAAAAACCACTTGTTCCATCTACAATAATTTTTCCGTTTACTGATGCTGTTCGCTCCTCCATCCCCATAATACCGAGGCCTTTCTTAACAAGATCTGCACCTTTACCATTATCCTTCACTTGTACTTTYACCATCTTGTTCAGTACATGAATATCTATTGAAATGACTGTCGCATCAGCATATTTCATCGCGTTTGTTAGTGCCTCCATAACATTTTCACCAATAATCTTCCACTGAATTGGTGAAATCATATCTAAGTTCCCTTTATATACGAATGGAATATTTATATCATGCTTACCAGCAAATTCCTCTATGAATAATTTCATACGATGAATACCAATTTGCTCAGTTGGTGGCTTCATATTTTTTAATGTAATCCGAATGCTTTCAATTCCATCTTTTGAAATATGAATGGCATTTTGTAATAACTCCGCAGATTTTTCTTTATCTATTTCCATTAATCTCTTTGCTGCTTCCATTTGAATTAGTGCACCTGTCATTGAGTGACCGATTTTATCATGAATTTCTTGAGATAGTCGATTTCTCTCTTCCAACTTAAATGTGTACTCTGATTGCCTTATGTACTCTTTATTTTCATTTAGACTTTTCGTCAGTCGCTGCATATCTTTTCGCATCTTATCATTTTGTGATTCCAGCTTTACTACACGCAATATATATCGGTCTGCGATAGTTAAAACGAGAAAAGAAAATGCAACAATTAATCCATAGGTCATTCGAATACTTTCATCTGTAAAGATAATAGG
>NZ_JBFTMA010000323.1:0-4529 GCF_056396725.1 Bacillus sp. 05T31 | reverse complement strand
TGATAATCGTATTTAATAAAAAAGACTTGATTTCCTCTAGTAGGTTATCAAGTCTTTTTATTATCGTTTTGGAAATTTCTTTCGCTGCTCTTCAATAGAACGAAGAATATTCTCCCTATCATCTTGAGTGATACTGATAGAAAATTCGTACTCCTCTTCCTTACACCATGAAGGATTAAGTTCCAGCGATAAGCGAATAACAATATGAAACTCCCCTTCTTTTTCTCCCATAAATTCAAACGCTAAATTTGGTTCGATGAAATCTAGTTCGTTATATGTAGGGTTTGGTAAAGATTCAAACCATTTTATCATGTACTGTAAGTCGAAAGTTTGTAAAAATGGATCCATCGTTTCAAAAACTTTATTTTCTTCTGACAGTCTCGCTTTTACTCTTAACCAATTTCTATCACACTCGTCTTTTGCATCTGCATATTGGTAATTTACAACCTCTAAATGTAATGATATTTTTTCATTTTGAAAATTCATGAATATCCCCCTTCTATCTCTGGATCTTTTGTTTTATAAAGTTTTATTAATCCCGATACTTAAAATTATACTAATTGTTTTTTAATACGGATGAATGGTTTAAATTTATTACCCTTTGTACATAAAATAAATTTGATTTGCAATATAATCTGAACTAAAGTGAAGTCCATTCCTTATCCACCACATGATAATACCTACCAATGAAGCTGTTTTAATATCAACCGCAACATAATCATCTGGCAAATCCTTTTTCGTATTCTCTCTTCTCGTTTCTATTAACTCTTTTAAAAATAAAAATAGTTGCTCCTCAAATTGATTCGTTTTAAATAATATAAATAAATAATTTCGGTGGAGATATAAATAATCAAGTAATTGTGTTAGCTTTTGTTTTTCTGATAAATCTTTTGCATGYATTAAATCRRYWATTTTATTWGAMAGYTCATTTRAAATCTCATTCGTRATTTGKTCTAGTAAATCTTGAATATCTTGATAGTGTAAGTAAAATGTTGTTCGATTTAATCCTGCTTTTGTTGCGACTTTCTGAATCGTTAAACTTGAAATACTAGAATTCTCACATAAGAGTGAAATAACAGCATTTTTAAACATTTCTCTTGAACGAACTGTACGAGGATCTTCTTTTTTAGGTGTAGACATTTTGAAACTCCTTTATAGATTTTCTCTTTACTTWMTCGACAGTGCATAYCTTCTATGTCGAGTAGTGAACGTTTTCAACAAAACTGTTCATGGTCAAAGAAAATTTATTTTGTTACCATTAATTTTATCGACACAWTGTCGATAAATCAAGACAACAATGAAGGAGYTTACCAATGCAAAAGGAAATATCAGAAAGAAATAAAAAAATTATATTAATTGTGCTCATTGCCGGCTGTTTTTTATCAACATTAAATCAGACGCTATTAAATGTAGCGATGAGTAATTTAATGGAGGTATTTGATGTTACGGCTGCAACAGTGCAATGGCTATCAACAAGCTTTATGCTCATAAATGGTGTTCTCGTGCCAATTACTGCATTTTTAATGAAACGATTTACAACAAGGCAGCTATTTATTAGCTCGATGCTCTCTTTGTTTATTGGGACGGTTCTCTGTGCATGCGCCATGAATTTTGGCATTCTGTTAACAGGAAGAATGATTCAAGCAGTTGGAGCAGGAATTATTATGCCGCTAATGATGACAGTTATTTTATATTTATACCCTAGTGAAAAGCGTGGAAGTATTATGGGGACCATCGGGTTYGCCATMATTTTYGCGCCAGCCATCGCTCCAACATTATCTGGMTTTATYATTGAATATGTWTCATGGAGATGGTTATTTATTGGATTAGCTCCATTTGTATTAATCGTTATTATTCTCGCGCTAAAATATTTAATGAATGTTGCTGAAACAACAAAAGCAAAATTAGATATCGTAAGTGTCATTTTATCAACGATTGGCTTTGGTTGTATTATATTCGGATTTAGTAGTGCAGGAAGTAAAGGATGGGATCATCCAGTTGTTATTACTACAATTATCATCGGAATAATTGTTACAACTCTATTCTGTTTACGTCAAATAAAGTCTAGCGATCCACTATTAAATTTATCCGTATTTAAGTATAAAATTTTCACTCTTACATCAGTCATTAACGTACTCATTACGATGATTATGTATGCTGATTTAATTCTTTTACCAATTTACTTGCAAAACGGACGAGGTTTCACTGCTTTTGAATCAGGTTTACTTCTATTACCTGGMGCTGTRATTAATGCCTTCTTATCACCTATCACAGGTAAAATGTTTGATAAATATGGGGCGAAACCACTCTTTATTACAGGTTTAATATGTATCATTATATCGATGTGGGGTGTAATTGATTTGACCGAATCCACCACTTATATGTATTTAATGGTTCGYACCATTATTCTACGCATTGGACTAAGTTTCATTTCGATGCCTTTAAATACAGCAGGTTTAAACGCTTTACCAAGAGAAYTGGGTTCACATGGYTCYGCAGTGAATAATACCATTCGTCAATTAGCAGGTGCTATTGGAACAGCAGTTATTATCACGGTGTATACAATTCAATCCACTTCACATGCTTCGCAGTTATCTAGTGAAAATGGAAACATTTCAGTTATGCAAGTAAAGAAATTATCTTCTATCTTCAGCTCAAGTGATGCCTACGYATTTATGTTAGTCTTATCTTTTGTAGCWYTGATWWTYGCATGTTTCATGCCTAAAAAAGTTGCACTCCAAAAATCCGAAAGTAAATCTTAAAATAAAAAATCCTACTCGTTTTCTATACGAGTAGGATTTTTTATTATTTATTTCGTTTCCCCGTCTTCAGTCGTCTTCACCTTCGTTTTATTTTTATCACGATGGTTATAGTTGTACTTAGTACGCTCTACTGGAGTGAAGCCTTCTGGTGTGTAGAATCGTAATAAGTCGCCGTTAACAACTTGGTCAGAGTATTTTAGTGATTTTTGAACCATTTGTTCATTTTGTTTTATTTCGTCTGTAAATTCTACTGGATTTCCAGTCGCTGTATCATAGTATTTGCCGTTCAGTGCAGTCACTGTTGGACTTACATAGTTACCGTTACGGAACGGAACGACTTGTTTATGATCTGGCGATAATAAATCTGATCCGAATTGGACATAATTCTTTGTATCTGTACCTAGTAAGTGTAATAAAGTTGGAAGAACGTCAATTTCTCCGCCATATTGATGTTGTACGCCGCCTTTCATTCCTGGTACGCGAATGATTAATGGTACACGTTGTAATTGAGCATTTTCAAATGAGTTCATTTCTTTACCCATTATTTGAGACATTGCTGCGCCATGATTATCTGAAATACCGTAATGGTCACCGTACATAACGATAATTGAGTTATCGTATAAACCAGATTGTTTCAAGTAATCCATGAAGCCTTTTACAGATTCATCTAAATAACGTGCTGTTTGGAAATACGTATCTACAGATGAATCACCTGTTTTCGCTGGTTCAATTGTTGCTTCCGCTTTATCAATTGGATAAGGGAAATGGTTCGATAACGTAATAAATTTTGAATAGAACGGTTGTTTTAACGTTTGTAATAATGGAATGGATTCATTAAAGAACGGTTTATCTTTTAACCCATAGTTTACTACATCTTTTTCGTTCATATCATAGTATGACGCATCAAAGAATTTATTAAAACCAAACGATTTATAAATTTCATCACGGTTCCAGAACGTTTTGTAGTTACCGTGGAACACTGCTGATGTGTATCCTTGTTGACCTAAAATAGCTGGTGCTGATTGATAGGTGTTATTAGCTTTATTTGTAAAAACAGATCCTTGCGGTAATCCAAACATTGAGTTCTCTAACATGAACTCCGCATCAGATGTTTTACCTTGTCCTGTTTGATGGAAGAAGTTATCAAAGTATAACGTATTCGCATCTTTTGTAAATGAGTTTAAGAATGGTGTAACTTCTTGGCCATTTAGCTTGTAGTTTAGTAAAAAGTTTTGGAATGACTCTAAATGAATATAAATTACGTTCATTCCTTTTCCTTTACCAAAATACTCAGGATTTGGACTTGCATAAGTTGATGTAAGATAGTTTCTAACTTCTGTCATATTATCTCCATCCGCTAATGCTCGTTCTGTTGATGCTTTCGCACTTTGAATACCATCATAAATCGTAAAGTTGTACGCCCCTAAATATTTCACGATATAATTGCGGTCAAATGTTCTTGTTAACAATTCAGGACGGTCAGATTCTGCCAGACCTAAGTTAACGCTAAAGAATAAAATACCTGCTACAAATACTAGCGATAATTTATGCTTCGCAACACGGATTGGTTTAGGATTTACAAATTTCGTTGCGACTAAAACAATTAAAATGATTGTATCTAAGAAATATAGTGGATCATATAAGTGTAGCAATGCAAAAATACTACCACCTAAATCTCCAAAGTTATTCGTTTGTGTTAATGTCGGGAACGTAATAAAGTCGCTGAAAAAGCGATAATATACAGTCGCTGAAAAAGCGATAATATAC
>NZ_JBFTMA010000322.1:0-4538 GCF_056396725.1 Bacillus sp. 05T31 | reverse complement strand
CTACTACTTGTTGTGGTTTCGCTGTTACTTCTTGCAAGGTCTCCATTCTTTCAAAGCCTTTTTCTGTTACTTTAAAGAATAATTCTTTTTCTACTTTCGCCTTACCTTGACCGGCAAACGTACTATTTTGATACCAATTAAATCGATCCGATTCTGCATGATACCCTTTTACAACATCACCGTATTCAAATCCCAAACCATTAATAGCTTTTGCAAACTCTTTCGTATTTTCAACACCTTTGACAGTTGCTTTCTTTTTCTCTTTACCCGTTGCATCTAGCAATGCGAATTCAAAATACGTTTCTTCCTTGAAATTCCCATGTGCCTTATTGTGATGATCTGTTGCACTAAACTTCTTCTTATCATGTTGTAATGTTACAACTGATTTAATATCGCCATCGCCTGTGTACTCAATCCCTTTAAATACTAAGCTATCTCCGTACGTTACTTCTAACGATACTTCCGTTACTTTCTTATTTCCAAAATGGTCTTTCGTTTCAACTTTTACTTTTTGTTCACCGATTTTTGTTGTATTCGGTTTTTCTACAAAACCAATTACTTCTCCATCTTTTACTTGAACAAAATCTTTTGCATTTAATTTTTCAGCACCTGTTCCGATTACTACTTTTTGTGGCACTGCTGTTACTTCCTGTTGAGTCGCTATTCTTTCAAAACCTTGCTCCGTAACTTTAAAGAATACTTCATGAACCCCATACTCCGTATCCACAAATTCATTCTTTTTGTACACTTTAAATCTATCAAACTCTCTTTGATATACTTTTACTACATCACCATACTCAAAAGTCATTCCATTGAATTGTTCTGCGAATGCTTTCGTATTTTCAGATGCTTTTACAGATACTGCTTTCTTCTCTTTTCCAGCTTTATCGTATACAGTCATTTCCATATACTTCTCATCTGCAAATGAAGTATGCATTGGACCTTCTGAATCTGTTGTACTGAATTTCTTTTCTTCATGATTCAATGTTACAACTGACTTTATATTGCTTCCACCATAACTTGTACCGAAGAACATAATGCTGTCTCCGTAAATTACTTCTACTGGCACTTCCGTCACTTTCTTAGTTCCAAAGCGATCTTTCGTTTCTACTTTTACTTTTTGTTCACCGATTTTTGTTGTGTTTGGCTTCTCTATAAATCCAATTACTTCTCCGTCTTTCACTTGAACAAAGTCTTTTGCTTCTAATTTTTCAGCATCTGTCCCGATTGTTACCTTTTGTGGTACTGCCGTGACTTCTTGCATAGCTTCCATTCTCTCGAAACCTTGCTCTGTCACTTTAAAGAATACTTCATGAACACCATACTGCGTATCCACTAGTTCATTCTTTTTGTACACTTTAAATCTATCAAACTCTTTTTGGTATACTTTCAACATATCTCCATATTCAAAAGTCATTCCATTAAATTGTTCTGCGAATCCTTTTGTATTTTCAGATGCTTTTACTGATAGAGTTTTCTTCTCTTTTCCATCTTTATCATATACAGTCATCCCCATATACTTCTCATCTGCAAATGAAGTATGCATTGGACCTTCTGAATCTGTTGTACTGAATTTCTTTTCTTCATGATTTAATGTTACAACTGATTTTATATTACTTCCGCCATAACTTGTTCCAAAGAACATAAYACTATCTCCGAAAATTATTTCTACTGACACTTCCGTCACTTTCTTATTTCCAAAACGATCTTTCGTTTCTACTTTTACTTTTTGTTCACCTATTTTTGTTGTATTCGGTTTTTCTACAAAACCAATTACTTCTCCACCTGTTACTTCAACGAACTTCTTCGCATCTAATTTTTCAACATCTGTTCCCACTACTACTTTTTGCGGGATTTCTTTTACTTCTTGGAAGCTATCTTTCAATTCAAATCCTTGTGGAGTAATCTTAAAGACTTTTTCTTCTTGCTCTTCATAATTTCCTTGGTCTACAAGTTTATTATTTTGATACCATGTGAAATACTCAGGTTCTCTATGGTATACCTTAATAACATCACCGTATTCAAACTTTATACCATTTAACTCTTTTACAAAAACCTCTAAACTTTCCTGTCCTTCAGCAGATACACTTTTCTTCTCTTTCCCATGCTCATCATAGATTGTAAATCCTATGTACTTTTCACCACTGTAGCTATGATGAAGAATTTCATTTAAAAGCGATGCACTAATTTTCTTTGTGTCATGATTTAAAGTTAAAATTGAATTTATATTTTTTCCAAAATAAGAACCGAACACCATACTATCAGCATAAACAGCATTAACTGAGACAGGAATTAAATTCTTATTCCCTTTATCATCTTCAATTTCTACTAATACTTCCTGTTCTCCTGGCTCTAATTTAGATCCTATAATCTTACCTGTTACTTTTACATTTTCACCTAAATTTTGAACAAGGCTACTTGCTTTCTTTTTATCAAAATCAGTACCAGCTAAAATGTCTTGCATCACATTAGYAGGTTCACCATAMGGAACYTTATACGSTTCAACTTGCTTCTCACGAATATCATTACTATCAGTAGCTTTCCAWATTTCTTTTTCTAATTTAGGTAGTTTTAAATTCTCTATCTTCTTTCTTATATCATCAGTTGGAGCTAATCCCCATTCCTTAAAGAAAGGAATTAAGTTTTGCCCAGCTGCTTTTGATGTCATATAAATAAACATTTGTTTTTTCTCTTCATCAGTCCCAGGCATCTCTGTATTAGGTAATATTCGATACATTTGATGCAACTTCGGATAAAAATGTTCACCATAAACTACATGTAATTGCCAGAATAACGTAACTGGATCGGCATCATCAAGTATTCTTTCTGCCATAGGTTTCTTTAAATACTCAGCTGTTTTTTTATAATGATCATCCATACCTAATTTATTTCCTAAAGCCTTCTGTACAGCCAGCGCGTAAATGTTAACTGTTACCTCTCCCACAGCCGACCAATCCCAAGGGGCTTGCTGATGCAAATGTCCTACCTCATGCCAAGGTCCCCATCCATCAGTTTTTAGTTTTTCTATATCCAATACATATTCCATGGCTGTCTTAATATAAGAGGTGCGGTAATAGTACGCATTCATCCAATCGCCCTCGTCTGGATATCTATTTTCAACAAATTGAACATAATGTTTTGGCGCTTTCGCCACTCCTACACTCTCTTCAGATAAACCCGATACTTCGTTTTCTATGCGAATGATCTTATCATGCAGCTTCAATAATTCTGTCGGATCTGTATTTTCCATATAATCTTGTACAGCATCATAACTTGATGTAATTAAGCTTCTTTCTCCTCTTAATTCCACTGCATATGGATTCTCATACTTTTCCAGCATTTCATCCCAATCTTTTTTCGTATGTTTTCCTAGTATGAATAATGGAAAATGACTTCCACCATTAGTTACTTCAGCTGTTACTTCCCCTTGATTGTTTGAGTTATAGAAATATAGTATCCCGCCCATCGGAGATGATATTACATTGTCCCCAGGTTTCAACTCAAATTCCTTAGGCTTTTCTTCGTCATACGCATGTGTTCCTATAAAAGCCTTAATAGACTTATCACCTTTTATTTCAATCTTAATTTCTTCATTTGGCTTCGCATAAATCCCAGTTGGTTCATTTGCCGCCAGTTCCCAGTTCACCTTTAAACGATCCCGTTCCTTAGTGACATCACCTTTTCCAGATACATGAAACGTTCTCTGCTCCAAACGATTCTCTTTACTTTCTTCCAACTTTCCGCCCTTATTCTCTTCCAACGGTGCCGCATATCCTTTTGATGCTTCGAAAGCTACTGGTGATAACAATGTAGATATACATATACCAGCTACCAATACCCTACTCTTMTTYTTCTTCGACATAATCWGTGTCCCCTATTCCTTTTGTAGTGCAAACCACCCTAGATATATTCATTTAGTGTAAAATCAATTTATTTTTATACAATCATTTAATATATACAACTCAACCTCGCGCCCCGATACCTCTTATCATCGTTCACTCTAAATGTATTCGCTTTCTTATATAACAAAAATTTTTAAAACTAAAGATTCTCCTCACTTTTCTCTATATTTTGTGATGAGTTCTCGTTTTTCATTTCAAAATACTAATGGGAGGTACTTTCATCAGGTATTGTTGTCTATACATGAAAAATATGTATAAATATATCTTTTTTTACAACTCACTCATAGGCATCCATCTATGGACAGTTTTTCCAMAWYGAATTGTACAYGATTTCTTTYTYRTTRGATASCCTTTTCAATTAGATTAATATTACAWTTTTATGAATWWAATCCAAAAATCGTAATGTTGAGATTTTAGAAATTTAATATTATTTCAAAATAAAAGTCCGTCTCCAAAAGATAGTTTTCTTTCGTGACAGGCTCTCCTTAATCCAATATGCATTTCATTACAAGTCCTTCTCCATGTAACCATTCATCATCAATTTCACCAGTTAAATGAAATCCAATTGATTCATATAATTTTTGTGCAAGTTTGTTTTCTAGATGTATACTTARATACATAACTTTGCAATTATAC
>NZ_JBFTMA010000321.1:0-5181 GCF_056396725.1 Bacillus sp. 05T31 | reverse complement strand
ACATTAAGTGTACTTGGGGATTGGTTTCATACTGTCGCTTTATTAACACTCGTCTATAGCATAACAGAATCTTCATTTATGTTAGCACTCACCTTTATGAGCAAAGGGTTACCTCAACTTCTTCTGAGCCCATTCATAGGCGGAATTGTAGACCGTTTTTCAAAAAAGAAAATTATGATTTTTACCGATAGTTTACGAGGAATTATCGTCCTCACTTATTTATTAGCATTCTACAAAATTGAAATTATTTTCGTTTCTAATATATGCTTATCAGTACTCTCTTGCTTATTCGAGCCTGCTAAGCAATCAACTCTAAAAAATATCGTACATCAAAAGCATTTCGTAACCGCTAACTCTCTTTCTAGTACAATCAATGGTTTTATGTCTATTATGGGAGCTTCTTTAGGTGGACTCATTACACAATCTTTAAGTATCGAAATTGCCTTTTTTATTAATAGCCTATCATACTTTATTTCAGCCTATATTATTTATAAAATAAAGATCCCTTCTCGTGACACTTTTAGCAMGAAAAAAGCGTTTTTCACTGATATAAAAGATGGTTATACATACATATTACAAAGCAAAATTATTTTAACATTAATTCTTGTCGGCATTTCATGGGGCATTATTGGAGGTGCCTATCAGTTACTTCTAACAATCTATGCCGAAAGAATCTTCCACACTAACATTGGTATTTTATATGCGGTTCAAGGGGCTGGACTTATGATTGGCAGTCTCCTCGTTAATCTTTATATGTCTAAAAATGAAGACAAAATGAAAAGAGCATTTGGTTGGGCCTATTTACTACAAGGAATTTTCTTTCTCGGATTCATTCTATCCGATCAACTTATTATCGGTATCATTACATTACTCTGTATGCGTATAGCAGGAGGAATCATCGTTCCACTTGATACGACATTACTACAAACGTATACGCAAGAAAACATGATTGGTAAAGTTTTTTCATTTCATTATTCCATCTACGGATCGCTTATTCAGTTATCTATGTTTATTACAGGATGGTTTTTAGAAATCCTTTCTCCTCAAGTGATTGGTAGCTTGTTAGCTATATGCTGTATTTTTGTTAGTTTTATATGGCTTTTCTTGTTTTATCATGGGGAGCTTAGTGAAGAATCTACTATCACTTAATGGCATGTATATGTACATGCCATTTTTATTTWTGTCGAAATTCACAAGAAAAAGGCGATTTATTTCTCTTACAATCTAATTTTTTAGAACGTACAATAAATTTAGATTATAAGAAAGGAGCTAACAAAATGTTTGAAGATCGACTTACCATTTCAGCAGAACAACAAAAGCTAATTTCCAATGCAACTCGCATTCAAATTCTTCACCTTTTAAAAGACGAAACACTCACTGCAAAACAAGTATCTACTAAACTAAATAAATCTGCTGGTAGCGTTCACTATCACATCCAAATTTTATTTGACGGAGGCTTACTTGAATTAGTAGATACAAAGGAAAAACGGGGGATTATTGAAAAGTACTATAAAGCAAAATCTGCTCACTTCTATATTGAAGAAGCAGGCACTGAAGGAACAAATACAGGGAGCCATATTGTATCTCATTTATTTTTAACTCCAGAGGAATTACAACAACTCACTTGGGAAATCTCACAAGTTTTATTACGCTGGGAAAGCAAAACCGCTCGTCAATCAGCCTCAGAAGAAGAATACGCTATTTCCTGCCGGATAAAAAAACAATGAAAGAAAGGTCCATATACCCATGAAAAATAAATTATTATTATTGTCGGGCACAGGCATTTCTCGTTTAGGTGATTTTATGTACCTCATAGCTCTAAACTTAATGGTGTTAAATAGTACAAACTCTCCCGCTGCTGTAGCAGGCCTATGGATTGTCGGTCCAATTGCCACCGTTGTTACAAAAATATGGTCTGGTAGTATTGTAGATCGATTAAATAAACGGTCAATTATGCTCATCACAGATATAATTCGAGCAGCTCTCATTGGCTGTATTCCACTATTTGATTCTATTTGGGTCATTTATATTTTTATCTTTTTAACTCGCATTGCTACATCATTTTTCGATCCAGCTTCATTTACTTATAAAACAATGCTCATACGAGCTGAAGAGCGCGCTCAATTCAACGCTTGGAATAACTTTTGTACAAGCGGGGCTTTTATTATCGGTCCAGCCCTTGCTGGAATACTTCTCACCACGTACTCAGCATCCTTTGTTATTTACTGCAACTCACTTTCATTTCTACTTTCTACCATTCTCATTTACTTCTTGCCAAACATTACATTACAAACAAAGCAAAACGAAGAGGTTTCTAATACTTTCTTACAAACATTACGAAGTGATTGGAAACAAGTTTTTTCATTCGCTCGAACGGAAACTTACATAATTCTCATATTCGTTTTATTTCAAGCTACTATGCTTGTTTCTATGGCACTCGATTCACAAGAAGTTGTTTTCACAAATCAAGTACTGTTTTTATCCGATATAGAATATAGCATGCTTGTTAGTATAACTGGTGCCGCTTACGTTTTCGGTTCATTTCTCGTCTCTCTCTTTGCCAAACGATTAGCAATTCAACATTGTATCGGATTAGGTATGATTTTCACAGCAATAGGTTATGTGATTTTTGCCTTTTCAAATTCATTTATAGTCGCAGCGAGCAGTTTCATTTTACTTGGCATTTCTTCATCATTTGCTGGTACTGGCTTTATAACATTTTATCAAAATAACATCCCTGTACATATGATAGGACGTATCGATAGCGTGTTTGATTCAATAAAAAATTTCATCCAAATCTTTTTCATTTTAGCAATTGGAGCATCCGCACAATTTCTTTCCGTTCAAATTACTGTAATCAGAAGTTCATTACTCATTCTTTTCCTTTCCTGTTTATTAGCAATCCGGGTAATGACGCCTTCACGAGAAAAATATTTTAAAGCTACAGGATCATCTTTGGAATATTAACCGCAACATAAAAAGCGGCTATTTGCCGGGCAGCAAGATCCCAATTGGTGTGGGCTAATAATCAKTGGGGGATGAACAAARCCYCCAMTGATTAAARTTTCACTTTATGTTAAAATATTTATTGGATCTGATTATGTAGGGGGGCTATTTKGGGGATTATATTCATTTTCATATGTATTATATTAGTAGCTTCTATTTTACAAACAAGTACAGGTTTTGGCTTTTCTATTATGGCAACACCTTTCTTACTCATGCTATTTCTACCACAAGAAGCTATACAAATTAATATYATTTTATCATTARTTATTTCCATATCACTCATTTGGAAAATAAGAATGGACATTGAYTTTATTCTACTGAAAAGRTTAAYTWTYGGAAGTATAGTTGGTGTWCCTTTTGGTATTTTAMTYTTCATTTCCATTAATATAAACGCTTTTAAATTAGCAATTAGCATCCTGCTCTTACTATTAACGTTGATGCTAATATGCAACTTTAAGATTAAATCAACAAAATCTAGAGATTTCTTAGTGGGTGGATTATCCGGTCTTTTAACGACAAGTATCGGTATGCCAGGACCACCCCTGTTACTTTACTTTACAGGAACTGATACGAAAAAAGAGAAGTTGAGAGCAACTACTTTAGCTTTTTATCTATTTATATATTTCATTAGTCTACTAACTCAAATACTCTTTACTGGCACAAACAAAACAATTTGGGAATCAAGTTTTTATGCTATTCCAATCGTATTTCTAGGTTTGTATATAGGTCAAATTATTTTCAAATGGCTTAATCAACGGATTTTCAAAATATTTACGTATATCCTTTTAAGTTGCACGGGGGGTTATCTTCTTATTGAAAGTTTGAACTTGTTATAGAGGGTGCTTTAGATAGTGGACAATAATAGATAGGTTCAAACGAAATTATTGCTGCATTTTCAAGTGCGATGGGGCATTCTATATCAAAACTTAAATAACTTTATTGGCAGTTTACAATTAGCAATAATCGTTCTTTCATAAGACAAATATTTTAAATCGAATACTAAATAAAACGATAAAAAGCGGCTATTATGCCGCTTTTTACATTAAATATTTTATAAAGCAAAGACCTGCACTTACTATCACGAATATATTAAAAAATAAGAAAAACCCTTTTTCAAAATCTGTATACTTTTCTACTTTTACTCCGCGTTTTTTTAACTCCATAACTATCTCCATTTCTCACATAATACTTATCTATATTTATAGACTCATTCGCTTCTTTCTCTAAACGTGTAATTTCCTCTTCTGAATATTGGAGCTCATTTAACATCGATAATAATCTTTTATCCATATTACATACTCCCTTTCCACAGTTTTTGAAGTTTTTTCTTTCCACGAGAAATTCGGTTGTATATGTAATCCGCCGTTACTTTTAATTCTTTTGCAATATCGTCAATGGAATATCCATCAATATACCTCTTTAAAAAGATATATCGATCCTTTTTATTTAAATCTTGCACTATTTCCATAATCTCTTCTTCTTGTTCTATTTCATAACTATCATGGATACCTTTATCTATTTCTACGTCTTTATCCATTTTGTTCTCTCTATATACTTTCTTTTTATATTCCAATGCCTTTAATTTAGTAATACCCATCATCCAAGATTTTAAGTTTCCCTTTTCTATATCAAATTGGTCGATATTAAACCAAATGACAGTAAATACATCGTTATAACAATCATCTACATATTGTTTCTCAATAGGGGTACTTAATGATTTATGAATAATGTATAAAACTAATTTTCCATATTGATCAATGACTTCTTTCAAAGCATCTTGATCACGTTTTTTCATAGCTATAATTAAATCCTCTTCAGAATCAAAAATCATAAACATCTTCCTTCCTCAGTTCCCCTTTAGCAGCTGCTTTTACTTACTATTGGCATTTCATTCTCATTTTCTATCACTTTTGTAAAAATTTATTAATTTTTATTTCTATGTATATGATAGCAAAAAAATACATTTCTCCTCAAAAAAAGACAAACCCGCATTCCAGGTTTGCCTTTTTACTTATTTCTTATTTAATCCTTTTTCATTTAAAAACTCTTTCATATGCATTCTTTTCTCTTTGGACATAAATGAGCTCATTGATTCCGTCCATGTTACGTTTTTTTGATTTGACGATCTTTCTTTGTAATACGCACTCATCGTTTCATCATATTCGTTTAATAATT
>NZ_JBFTMA010000320.1:0-7723 GCF_056396725.1 Bacillus sp. 05T31 | reverse complement strand
GCTTTTATATTGCTTGTTTAAGAAAGAAGGTGTAGCATCATGGAAACGACTGTAAAAAAACAAAAGAAAAATCTAGAAACAAAGAAACCATCAATTTATTCTTTACAACTTCATGAAATGCAAGATTGGTTAAAGGAACAAGGAGAACCTAAGTTCCGTGCAGGACAAATTTTTGATTGGCTATATAAAAAACGTGTAAAAAATTATGAGGATATGTCAAACCTTGCTAAAGGATTGCGCGATAAATTGTCGAATTCCTTTGATATTACTACTTTAAACACTTTAGTAAAACAAACGTCTTCGGATGGAACGATTAAATTCCTATTCCAGTTATACGATGGATACTCTATTGAAACTGTACTAATGCGACATGAATATGGAAATTCCATTTGTGTAACAACACAGGTGGGTTGCCGCATTGGCTGTACGTTCTGTGCTTCTACACTTGGTGGGTTAAAACGAAACTTAGAGGCTGGAGAAATTGTAGCGCAAGTAGTAGAAGTTCAGCGTGCGCTTGATGAAACAGAAGAACGTGTAAGTTCTCTTGTTGTTATGGGAATTGGAGAACCATTTGATAATTATGATAACTTAATGTCGTTCTTACGCATTGTAAATCATGAAAAAGGAATTCATATTGGTGCAAGACATATGACAGTTTCAACAAGTGGAATTGTTCCAAAAATTTATAAGTTCGCTGAAGAAGATATGCAAATTAATTTTGCGATTTCATTGCATGCTGCAAATACAGAGATACGTTCAAAATTAATGCCGATCAACCGTGCTTATAAGCTACCTGATTTAATGGAAGCTGTTAAATACTATGTAAATAGAACAGGGCGTCGTATTACATTTGAATATGGCTTATTTGGAGGAGAAAATGACCAAGTTGAGCACGCTGAAGAACTTGCTGCGCTCTTAAAAGGTGTAAAATGTCATGTAAACTTAATTCCGGTAAACTACGTGCCAGAACGTGATTATGTACGTACGCCACGAGAACAAATTTTCTTATTTGAAAAGACGCTAAAAGATCGTGGAGTGAATGTAACCATTCGCCGTGAACAAGGTCATGATATTGATGCAGCCTGCGGTCAGTTGCGTGCAAAGGAGCGCAAAGAAGAGACGAGGTGACTAGATGAAAGCCGTGTTTCTATCGGATAAAGGAAAAGTTCGTCAACATAATGAAGATAGTGCAGGAGTTTTTCGCAATTTAGATGGAAATATTTTAGCGGTAGTAGCAGATGGAATGGGAGGTCATCGAGCTGGCGATGTAGCTAGCTCGATGGCTATTCAATTATTCCATGATTATTGGAAGCAAACGCATAATATGAATGAGCCTAAAAAGGTAGAAAAGTGGTTACATACTAACGTTGGAATTATTAATGAGCGCATATWTGCTTACTCTAAGCAGCATGCAGAATGTAATGGCATGGGAACAACACTTATAATAGCCATTTGTACATCGAATTTTGTGACGATAGGTCATATAGGAGATAGTCGGTGTTATATGGTATCAGAGGGGAAAATGACGCTTGTAACGGAAGATCATTCGCTTGTAAATGAACTTGTGAGACATGGCGAAATTTCAAAGGAAGATGCAGAATATCACCCGAAAAAGAATGTTTTGTTAAGAGCATTAGGAAATGAAGAAACAGTTGGATTAGATGTTAAAACATTGGTGCTTGAAGAAGATGATCAATTACTTCTTTGCTCGGATGGATTGTCTAACAAAGTTTCTATTGCTGATATGCAACAAATTTTACAATTGAATGAACAGCTCGAGGCGAAGGGAGAGCATCTCATTCAATTAGCAAATGATCGTGGTGGAGAAGATAATATTACCCTCGTTATTATTGATTATACGGATTCGACAAACGAAAGTAGGTGAAGTGCAACGTGCTGATTGGAAAACGCTTAAATGACCGTTATAAGCTGCTGAAAATGATTGGTGGTGGAGGAATGGCCAATGTATATTTAGCTCATGATGATATACTTGGCCGAGATGTAGCGGTAAAAATATTAAGACTCGACTATTCAAATAATGAAGAGTTTATTAAACGTTTCCATCGAGAAGCGCAATCTGTTACAACGTTGTCGCATCCAAATATTGTGAATATGTATGATGTTGGGGAAGAGGATGATATATATTATCTTGTAATGGAATATGTACCTGGACGAACATTGAAGCAATACATAATTGATCGAGGGATGTTACCGATAGGAGAGGCTCTTGATATAATGGAGCAGTTAACGTCCGCTATGGCACACGCCCATCATTTTGAGATTGTACATCGCGATATTAAACCGCACAATATTTTGATTCGAGATGACGGATTGGTCAAAGTAACAGACTTTGGAATTGCGACGGCTACAAGTGCAGCAACGATTACACATACAAATTCGGTGCTCGGTTCGGTGCATTATTTATCACCAGAACAAGCGCGCGGCGGTATAGCGAATAAACAATCAGATATTTATTCACTTGGAATTGTTATGTTTGAATTGTTAACAGGAAGACAACCATTTTCTGGTGAATCTGCTGTTGCAATTGCGTTAAAACATTTACAAAATGAAATGCCATCTCCAAAAAGATGGAATGAAAATATTCCACAAAGTGTTGAAAATATTATATTAAAGGCAACTGCGAAAGATCCGTTCCATCGATATCAATCTGCTAACGCGATGAAACGAGATATTGAAACAGCACTATACCCAGAACGAATAAATGAACAACCGTTTTATATACCAGAAGATATGGAAGCAACGAAAGCGATTCCAATTATTCAACAAGAACAACTATTTCAAAATGTAAGTGATGAAACGATTGTATTAAAAGGAAGTAAAGTGGATGAACAAGTAAGAAAAGAAGAGACCGAATCAGGTAAGAAGAAAAAACGAAGTAATAAATGGCTGAAAGTTTTAATTACAACATTTTTACTTTTAGCGATAGGGATAACCTTAGCACTTACTGTTATTCCAGGCTTCTTTATTCCGAAAGATGTGAAGGTTCCTGATGTGGCTGGTATGAAATATACGACAGCTGTAAATACATTAGTTGAAAAAGGTTTTGAAGTTACTGAACCTAATCTTGTATATACAGATGATGTTGAAGCCGGAAAAGTGATAAAAACAGATCCTATAGCAGGAAGAGTTGTGAAAGAAAACTCTAAAATTACTATCTACCAATCAGGTGGGAAAAAGAAAAGTAAGATGCGTGATTTTACAGGAAAAGATTTCGAGAGTATAAGGACTGAGTTAGAAGAAAAATATAAACAAGTTACAATAAATTATATTGAAAATGATAAGCCGAAAGGTGAAATTGTAGAGCAAATCCCAACGCCTGATCAAATGGTTATAGAGGCAGAACAAGAACTGAAAGTTTGGGTAAGTAAAGGACCTTATCAAATAAGACCAGGTGATTTTTCAGGATGGACTGAAAATAGTGTAAAAGGTTATTTAAATGAAAGAAAGCTTGTTTCTGATATAAAAAGAGAGTATTCAGATACGGTTGATAAAGGCCTTGTTATTTCACAGTTACCAAAGCCTGGGACACCTTTAAAAGAAGGAGATAAAGTATCGATTGTTATCTCMGAKGGTCCGAAGCCTAAAGTRACGAAAACGGTAAAAGTGGATAACRTTTCTATCCCATATGAAGCTTCTGCAACAGGTGAGAAAAAGCCGCAAACAATAGAAATTTATAAAGAAGATATGCAGCAAAAAATGGATAAACCAGTTGAAACGAGAACAATTACTGAGTCAGCGATTATTTCTTTAGAATTTGTAATTCAAGAAGGTGCAAAGGGACAYTATAAAATTGTCCGAGATGGAGTAACGATWATGGACAAGGAAGTACCATATCCARCTCAATAATAGTGAATTCCATCGTCCTTATATAGAAGATGGAATTTATTACTCTTGCCTGTTATGCTGTCTACATCGTGGACTGTATAACAGGCAAAAATATATGATTCAAAAAGCTGTAAAAGTGATACTGTTGTAAATAATATTTCAAATTTGATGGTAGATTAAATATATGAACCTGGATATATATTTGGTGGGATTTGAAATAATTGTTTAAAGGACACTAGTCTATTCATATTTAATTGCAGTTTCATTTTATACAAAATAAAGGAGAATTATATGCCAGAAGGAAAAATTGTAAAAGCTCTAAGTGGGTTTTATTATGTGCAGAATGAGGAAGGGATTACACAATGTCGTGGGCGTGGTGTATTCAGAAAGAATAAAATTACGCCACTTGTAGGAGACCAAGTTGTTTTTCAAGCGGATAATCCGAATGAAGGTTATGTGTTAGAAGTATTTGATCGGAAAAATGAACTTGTTAGACCTCCTATTGCGGGTTATGATGTGTTGTTTACTTCTATAAATACATCGGAAAGTATTGATATTCTGAAACCATTCTTAGAAGGTTGTATTTCCGTCGTTGCAGGCCAATCTGGTGTTGGGAAATCTTCAATGCTAAACGTATTACGCCCAGATTTAGAATTGAAAACTAATGATATTTCTTCACATTTAGGACGTGGAAAGCATACGACAAGACACGTGGAATTAATTACAGTTGGAAGCGGACTTGTTGCGGATACACCTGGTTTTAGTTCGCTTGATTTCATAGATATAGAAGTAGAAGATCTTACATATTGTTTTCCAGAGTTGAAAGAAGCGAGCCAATACTGTAAATTTAGAGGGTGTACACACCTTGCTGAACCGAAATGTGCGGTTAAAGCTGCGGTTGAAGAAGGAAAGATTACCGAATATCGTTATAAGAATTACAAACAATTCGTAGAAGAAATTAGAGAGAGAAAGCCGAGGTATTAGTCATGATTAAAATTGCACCATCGATTTTATCAGCAGATTTTTCCAGATTAGGGGAAGAGATTAAAGATGTAGAAAAAGGCGGAGCTGACTACATTCACGTCGATGTAATGGATGGACATTTCGTACCAAATATTACGATTGGACCATTAATTGTAGAAGCAATCCGTCCGATTACATCATTACCGTTAGATGTACATTTAATGATTGAAAATCCTGATAACTATATCCCAACTTTCGCAAAAGCGGGAGCGGATATTATTACTGTTCATGTAGAAGCGTGTCCTCATCTACATCGTACAATTCAGTTAATTAAATCTCATGACATTAAAGCGGGGGTTGTATTAAATCCGCATACGCCAGTTTCAACGATTGAGCATGTATTAGAAGATATAGACATGGTATTACTTATGACAGTAAATCCTGGATTTGGCGGACAGAAGTTTATTCATTCTGTATTACCGAAAATCAAACAAGTTGCAGAGATGGTTAAAGAGCGAAATCTAGAAGTGGAAATTGAAGTTGATGGTGGTGTCAACGCTGAAACGGCAAGACTTTGTATTGAAGCAGGAGCGAATGTTCTTGTAGCGGGATCAGCAGTATACAATCAAAAAGACCGCGGTGAAGCAATTCGTGTAATTCGCGGATAAAGAATGAACGAACCTTTATCCTAGTGAAGCTTCTAGTTCATTAAGACTTCACTATTTATACATGTTAGAGTGGCAAATAAGGAGAAAGGCAATCTACCGAATGGCAGATTGCCTTTTTACAATAGAAGGGGAAGGGAAAATGATTATTCATATTTTAGCGGGAGGACCTGCAGAATACTGCGCAGATTTTTCTCGGTATGAAAATGAAGAAGTAGTTTGGACGGCCGTTGATAGAGGAGTGTACCGTTTGTTGAAAAGAGGAATCACTCCGGCTGTTGCGTTTGGGGATTATGATTCAGTTACTGATGAGGAATTAGCATGGATGAGGCAGCAAACAAATGAATTACATATCGTCCCGCGAGAAAAAGATCAAACAGATTTAGAAATTGCAATTAGCTGGGCTTTAGAACAGAAACCAAAATTAATTCGTATTTTTGGTGCTACTGGTGGAAGACTTGATCATGGTTTAGCAAATATTCAGATGCTTTTAAAGGGATTAGAAGTAAATATAGAAATGTGTATTGTGGACAATAAAAATGAAATAATGGTGAAAAAGTTTGGTATGTATATAATTGAAGGAAACGAACATTTTCCATACGTATCATTTGTACCAGTTACTGAAAGGGTAGAAGGTATTACACTTCACGGTTTTAAGTATCCCCTTACTAATAAAACAATAGAGTGGGGATCGACACTTTGTATTAGTAATGAACTCGTTGAGGAAAAAGGTACTTTTTCATTCACTTCTGGCATATTAATGATGATAAGAAGCACTGATTGAAGAAACAATTTTGCTCCTTGCATCATATAGTGAACAAGTGGAGTAATGGGGATTAGGAGGGAAACCATGAGATTTTATACAATTAAGTTACCTAAATTTCTTGGTGGAATTGTTCGTGCGATGTTAAATACCTTCAAAAAAGACTAAAAAAAGCACCTATTACCGGTGCTTTTTCCAATGGTATAATAAAAAAAGAGCCTAGCGGCTCTTTTTTTTATTATTAAACACGTTCGATTTTGCCAGATTTTAATGCTCTAGCAGAAACGTAAACACGTTGAACTTTTCCGTCGATGCGTACGCGAACTTTTTGAAGGTTAGCGCCCCATTTACGTTTTGTAGCGTTCATTGCGTGAGAACGAGAGTTACCAGAACGAGCTTTTCTTCCAGTGATAGCACAAACACGAGCCATTTATATTTCCCTCCCTTAACTACCGTAACATACGTAATTTTTCAATATTAGTCTTTTATGCGATGCTAAAAACACTACTATAATTTAACACAACTAAAAAGAGAATGCAACACCGTAGGAAAAAGAAATCAAGAAAAAATACTTGACACTATATGTCAATGAAGAAAAGGTGAAATCAAGAAAAATTGCTTGACATATTATAGTGGTACATGTTGTATAATAACAATGGACTATTTTGCTCATCATAAAAAAATGTAATTTAAAACATAAAATATGAGAGTGAAAAAGAAAGAACGATGGAATTTTCTTTAAAAAGATTATATGATAGTAACTAAAGTAGTCTAGCTCACTTTCACCATTTATGAAGGGGGAAACGAGATGTCAATTGAAATTAAAACGAAGTACGGTCAAATTGATATTAGTACAGATGTAATTGCAACAATTGCTGGAGGTGCCGCAGTAGATTGCTACGGTATCGTAGGTATGGCATCAAAAAATCAGTTAAAAGATGGATTAACAGAAATTTTACGAAAAGAAAACTTCACTAGAGGCGTTATTGTTCGTAAAAATGAAGATGAAGTACATATTGATATGTATATTATTGTGAGCTATGGTACGAAAATTTCAGAAGTAGCACATAACGTGCAGACTAAAGTGAAATATACATTAGATCAAACTGTAGGACTAGCAGTAGATTCTGTAAACATCTACGTACAAGGAGTTAAAGTAATAAACTTGTAATGTGCATTAAGGAGGAAAATCTGTGTCAATTCAAAAAATTGATGGAAAACGTTTATCACAAATGATCATTCAAGGAGCCAATAATTTAACAAATAATGTTCAGCTTGTTGATGCATTAAACGTATTCCCAGTTCCAGATGGCGATACCGGTACAAACATGAACTTATCAATGACTTCAGGCGCACGTGAAGTGAAAGCAAATCCTTCRCAGCATGCTGGTAAAGTCGGTGTAAGTTTAGCCAAAGGATTATTAATGGGAGCTCGTGGAAACTCTGGGGTTATTTTATCTCAGTTATTCCGTGGTTTCTCTAAATC
>NZ_JBFTMA010000319.1:0-4575 GCF_056396725.1 Bacillus sp. 05T31 | reverse complement strand
GTTTAATTACATCACCAGGTAAATTGCTTAAAAAACATGCCCCAATAAATGCGCCAATTGCTCCTGGTAATGTAAGTCTGGAAACTGTATATTTATCAACGTTTCCAAATTTGATATGAGATGCACCAGAAGCGGCGGTTGTAACGACTTCAGCTAAATGAACTGATGCGGAAGCTACAGCTGGTGCGATACCAAACATTAATAATAGTGAGGTAGACGTTACCCCGTACGCCATACCAAGTGCGCCATCAATCAATTGAGCGAAAAATCCAATAATAGCAAAGATAATTAATTTCTGCATAAATAATCCCCCTGTAATAATAAATGAAAAAGACACTTTTCCCGTATGAGAAAAGTGCCTTTGGTTTTTCCAATCAGCAATAATTAAATTTGTTTTATTATAATACACATTAATCGTATAAATCAACTGGGTTTTGAAGTTTTTTGAATTGAACGAAAGAAAAATAAAATATACAATAAAAGGATGGAGAGAAAGGGGAGAAAGACTATGTTAGCATTTGATCATCTCGTTCACGCTGTGCATTGTACACCGGAGGAAGCGGCAAAACAAATGCAGGAGCATGGATTTCATACTGCATTAGGCGGTGAGCATACGACTTGGGGTACTTGGAATAGTTTATGTTATTTTGATTTATCATATATAGAATTTTTAGCAGTTCAGCATGAAGAAAAAGCGAAAGAAGCRRAAAATCCATTAGTACAAGAAACAGTGGTGAAATTACAAAAAGGAGAAGGGATGCTACAAATCGCAATTCGAACAGATGCAATTGAAGAACTAGCAAATAAGTTTAATAAGCACGGCTTACATACGATAGGACCATTTGAAGGGAAACGGATGAGAAAAGATGGTCGGCTTTTAGAATGGAAAATGTTATTTGTAAAGCAAGAAGAGAATGGACCGAAATTACCATTCTTTATACAGTGGAATGAAACGGATGAAGAAAGAAGAAACGATTTACGTAAAATAGGGACGATCACTGAACATAAAAATAAAGTACAAGAAATTGAAACGATTCATTATACGGTGAAAAATGTTCGAGAAACAGTGCGGAAATGGAAAGAAGTAATGGAGCTAACTGCAAATTCAATCATACAAAATGAAGAATGGAATGCTGAGTGTCAAAGTGTATCGTTTGGTGATGTTCATGTGCAGTTTTGTGAACCAGTTGGAGAAGGGCTAGTACTAGAACGTTTGAAGCATCATGGTGAATATCCATTTGCAGTGGAGTTTAAAGGGGAAAATAAACGAGAGTATGAGGTGTTAGGTAGTTTGTACATATATGAATAGAGGTGAACTTTGTGGAAGAAATGTTAAGAGAGATAGAGAGAAAACTAGGGTGGCCTCATATTGTAAAATGTACAGCTATTACAAAAGGTTTTTCACATGAAGAGAAATATAAAGTTGAATTAGAGAATCGAGAAACGTATTTTGTAAAAGTGTGTGATTCTGCAAATTTTGAACGAAAACAAGAAGAATATACGTATATGAAACAGTTGGAGTCATTACATATCCCGACGCCAAAATTAACTCATTTCATAAGACTTGAAGAATTAAATAAATGCGTTCAAATATTTGAATGGATTGACGGAGTAAATGGAGAAGAGAGTTTAGGCAAGTTATCGGTGAAAGAGCAGTATGCTGCGGGGAAAAGAGCTGGAGAAGTTTTAAAGAGAATTCATACAATAGAAAAAGAGAATGTCATTGCTTCGTGGGAAACGTTTCAGTGGAACAAGTACGAGAGATACTTGAAAGCATTAGCAGACTTAGAGGTAGACTTTCTAGATATGAAGCCAGTATTAACCTTTGTAGAGAATCATAGAGACTTATTAAAAAATCGTCCTATCACATTTTTACATGATGACTTCCATCCAGCGAATAGTATGATTCACAATAAGGAGTTTATCGTTATCGATTTTGGTGGATATGATTTTGGCGATCTAATACATGATTTTTATAACGTAGCGATTTTTACTACAAGAATAAGCAAACCATTTGCGGTTGGWCAAGTTCACGGTTATTGCGGAGGTGAACCGTCACTCCATTTTTGGAAACTGTATTCATTATATGCAGCGATGACATTCCCAGCGGATATCGTATGGACAAACCGGAGTACACCACATTTAGTAGATGATATGAAGGAAAGATTGAACGGAATTTTAGAAGATCATAATCATTTTTCATCCTATATTCCAAAATGGTATCAATCACAACATGAGGATATAATAAACAATAAATAACGGAGGGATTCATTTGGATAAAATTGCGGTAATTTCAGATATACATGGTAATATTCCGGCATTAGAATCAGTACTGAAAGATATTAAATTAAGAGGAATTGAACGTATTATTTGTCTTGGAGATTTAGTAGGAAAAGGTCCGCATTCTAGCGAAGTAATTGAAATCGTTCGTAAAGAATGTGAAGGAACCGTAATGGGAAACTGGGATGATTTCATTACAAAACCGACTGAATTTGAAGCGTTAAAATGGCATCAAAAACAATTGTCAGAAGAACAAAATGAGTATTTAAGAAGCTTACCATTTTCAATCGAGTTTTATATGAGTGGGAAACTGATTCGTATGTTCCACGCTTCACCRAGAAGTTTGTATGAAAGAATTCAACCACACGCTTCAAGAGAAGAGCGTGTTAGTATGTTCGAAAATAGTGATTTGACAGAGAATATAGAAGGGGAAAGAAAACCAGATGTCGTTTGCTATGGTGATGTTCACCAGGCGTATGTGCAAAATTTCAGAGGGAAAACGTTATGTAATGCTGGTAGCGTAGGAAACCCACTTGAAATAACACAAGCGTCCTATTTAATTTTTGAAGGAACTTACAATGAAAAAGAAGCAGCGAGCTTTTCCATTCAACTCGTACGAGTACCGTATGATATTGAATTAGCCATTCGACTAGCTGAGGAGTTGGATATGCCAGAAATTGAGGAATACAAGCAGGAGTTACGAACTGCTTTGTATCGGGGGTTTAAAGGGAAGTAAGGAATATGTAACTTAATAAAAATATATCAACGATTTTWCAAAATATCGAYTTACCGACAAACAGTGATGAAGTTTATTTATTATAAATATATTATGTAAACAGAGTTACAGGAGGAATGTCATGCGCCGAAAACAACGCATTAAAAAAATTGTAGATCATATTTTTAAATTAAACTTAACCCATCCAACAAGAGTTGGAGTGAGTGGTATAACAGCTTCAGGAAAGACAACATTTGCAAACGAACTGGCAGAGGAAATGAAAAATCGGGGAGTGCAAGTAATACGCACCAGCATTGACGATTTTCATAACCCGAGAGTGATTCGTTATGCACAAGGAAAAGAGTCTGCAAGAGGGTATTATGAAGATGCACACGATTATACAGCTTTCAAAGAAAGGCTATTAAAACCTTTAGGACCTAACGGGAATTTACAGTATGAAACGATTTCTCATAACTTAATAACGGACATGCCTGTACATAATACGCCGCTAGTGGCCTCGCCAACTATGGTGCTAATAGTAGATGGAACATTTTTATTGAAAAAAGAAATTGAGTATCTATTTGACTATAAAATTTTCGTAGATACAGATTTTGAGATTGCGAGAAACCGTGGTGCAGAGCGCGAGAATGAGGCTTTTGGAAGTTATGAAGAAGCAGAGAAAATGTTTATAAACAGATATCATGCGGCTTGTAAGATGTATATAGATGAGCATAATCCGAAAGAATGTGCGAATGTTATATTTCAGAATAGTAATTTTGATGATCCGGTAGTTATATTTAAATGAATTTAAAATCGTTTATATAGCAAAAAGTTCGTGAAAGGGGATGTGTTGGGTGGATAAAAAAGATAATCCGAACGATTGGCCTGTATGGGCGAATGAGTCAGTAGAGATAGTTCATGCAAATCCTGATTGGCAAGATAAAGGACGATGTGAAGAACAGCAACTTTATGAACTGCTTACTCCTCTCGGTATTAGCAAAGTAATACATATAGGAAGTACATCCATACCTGGTTTACCTGCAAAACCTATCATTGATCTAATGGCTGAAACAGACTCATTTGATAGAGTGCTCGATATTTCAGCAAAATTGTCTATATATGATTGGCATTATGTAGGCCCGGAATTAGATGAAAGACCTTGGAGAAGGTTCTTTGTGAAAGTGAAGAATAATAGGCGTGTAGCTCACCTGCATTTAATGGTTAAAGGAACTGAGCGATGGGAGCAACAACTTTTATTTCGTAACCGCTTACGAGAAAATCCACAATTAGTTTATGATTATTCAAATCTGAAACAAGATTTAGCTAAAAGATATAACCAAGATAGAGAAGCATACACAAAAGCTAAAACAGAGTTTATTAAACAAGTTCTAAAATGATTTAATTTTTGATTGTAAATACGTTTGAATACAAATGAAAAAAATACTTTATTTTATAACTTAAACTTACATGAAATGCATGTAAATAAAGTGAGAAGTTTTGGGTTCTAATGTATTTCCTTTTATTTCTCGGGAGAAATTTATATAATTGAATCAAGTTCATAGAAAGATAGGGACTAAAAC
>NZ_JBFTMA010000318.1:0-4577 GCF_056396725.1 Bacillus sp. 05T31 | reverse complement strand
GCATATAGCGTTGCCATGCTTGCATACGATCACTTCCTCAACTTTCATTAATCATCACTTTTTTGTTTTGTCATTGCTTTAATTGTTTTTAGCTGGCTATCTAGCGCCGCTAATGTACTTTCTAGCTTTTGATACTTCTTCACAATCTCATCTTGTTTTTGCAGATTTTGTGTTTCAATATCTTTAATCTTTTTATCTAAATCACTTACACGTGAATCGATGTTTTTTACACGCTCTCCGACTACACCTTTATCACCAAATAGTTTATCAAGTGGTTCTTCCATCATCTTCCCTAAACCGTTAGAACCAAAGAAAAATTGCTTCGCTGCATCCGGCTTGTCTTTTAGCGCTTGTGTTAATTGTTCATCATTAA
Source organism: Bacillus sp. 05T31 (assembly GCF_056396725.1). Lineage (NCBI taxonomy): Bacteria > Bacillati > Bacillota > Bacilli > Caryophanales > Bacillaceae > Bacillus > Bacillus sp. 05T31. The sequence goes on along the minus strand of NZ_JBFTMA010000318.1, from coordinate 4,204 downwards.
CTTCCATCGTCCCATCTTGCTTTAATTGAATTCCAAATGAAAACAAATAATTACCGTCTTGAGAAAATGTTACGACATTATTCATCGCTTGACGTACACTTTGCATAATAGCTTGACCTTGGAAAGCTCCACCTTTTCCAGCAAAAATATCTACCGTAGAAACAGCTTTATTATAATCCGCTACCATCTTTTTAATCATATTTGATGCGTCTGTTACGTTTGAATCACTTACTGTAAACTTCAGATCTATACCTTTTGCTTTTGGATCTGTTGTTGTACCTGCATCTGTTTTTTCATCTACTTTTGACTCCGTCACTTTTAGTAATTCAATTTTCACACCAGGAAGAGCTTCGATTGTATTGGTAGAACTTTCATCTTCAATACCATTAATACTATATTTAGCATTTTGCGCTTCATTGATTGTATTGACTGCTGTCCCATCCGCCTTAGCTAAACCAATATCTTGAAACAGTGTAGATGTGTTCCCCTTAAAATTAATTTCTCCATCTGTTCCTTCTTTTTTAGAGGACATAAAAATTTTATCTCCAAGTGTATAAGCCGATACGCCATAGTCTCCGTCATTAATTTTATTAATTAAATCTTTATATGTCATATCAGTTGTTACTTTTAGATCTTTACCGCCTAGTTTTAATGTTTCATCTTTAGGAAGTTTTGCATTTATATCAGTAATAGGATTAGAAGCTATTTGATGACGCTGCGCAAGCTGTGTAATCGTCATATTAAAAGTTCCTGCAATTGCTCCACCATCAGCTTTTACACTAATATAACCGTCTTGGGATGTTGTTACCTTTTTCTCATTCCCTTTAAATTCTGCTAAGTTTTTAAAAGTTTGTGTGAAAGAACTAAATTCTGATTTTAAGCTAGTATATAATAGTTTATCTTGTGAAAGTTGGTTCTTTTCATTAGTATATGGTGTTTTTCTCATATCTAACGCTTGCATTTCTAATTCTACAAAGTTAGAAGTATCGATCATATTATTTCCGAGGTTCCAAATCTGTTGTCTACCGCCAATACCTGTTAACGTCCCTGCCATATTTCTCACTCCTTATTGTTTACATGTAATCTAAAATGCTCGTTTTACTCATCGTACTAACTGCTTTAAGCGTTGCTTCATAAGTTGCATTAATATAAGCTAGGTCAGAAATTGCTACCGCTAAATCAACATCTTCAATTTCTTTACGATTTTCTTGAAGCGCTAAATTTTGCTCGCTTAAAATTGTTTTAAACGTCTCCATCGTGTTCATAGTTGAACCAACTTCAGTTGTACGGTTAATGACGCTATCTAAGTTTTTCTTATTTTCTCCTAATAACGGTTGTAACGCTTTTTGGTCACCATTTTGCATCGCTTCACTCATCTGTTTTAACGTTTTTATAACCGGGGATAATAATGCTTCTCCGTTACGAAATGCTTTTAATTGATAACCGTCATTTAGTTGCCAGTTCACATCATTTTTTCCACCTTGATACGTACCATCTTCTGTAAATGGAGCTTGTTCAGCACTATCCCCACCGAAAATATAACGGCCTTGCTCTTTCGTATTCGCTAAATATACAACTTGTTTTAAAATTTGATCAATCTCTGCACCGATTGCCTTCAATTCTTTTTCGCTATTTGTCCCATTTAACGCTTGCACTGTTAATTGATCCGCTCTTGTTAAAGATTTAAAAACACCTTGTAAAGTATTTTCAGTTTGTGTTAATACATTTTTCGAATCCGCTAAATCTTTTTGCATTTGTTCAATATTTGCTAACGAATGCTGAATCGCAAATGATTTACTTGCCGCAAGTGGGTCTTCGCTCATAAAAAGATTTTTTTTCCCAGAAGTTACTTGATTTCGATGATATTGCTGCTGCACATTCAAATCCATCATCTGATTCTTTGCCCAGTTTGCATTTTGAAACGTAGATACTCTCATCTCTATCTTCTCCTTTATCTATATTTGACTGGGCTAGAGAAGCAACTGCAACTATGTACTGTTAGTTTCTTCCCTAGCCTTCAACCATTTCATATCTCTGATCTAACACGGCTTGGCCCACTAAAAGGCTCTATCCGCTTCCACACTATACCGGATCCTCTCTCTACACATAAAAAAGGGGCTTCGTTTCTATTTGACATGGCTGTTCTCTAAGCTAACTTATCCCACAACCACTTCATATCTCTGGTCTCATATCGCTCGGTCCACTAATAGGCACTGACCGCCTCTATCTAACTCAGGACCCTCTCTCTAATCATAAAAAAGGGGGCTTCGTTTCTATTTGACATGGCTATTCTCTCCCTTAACTTCCCCTTCACCCATCTCATATCTCTGGTCTAACATGGCTTGGTCCACTAAAAGGATCTGTCCGCTTCTACCTTGCGCCGGATCCTCTCTTCCCTCATAAAAAAAACTTTTTCGATCCTTCTACATGTTATCTAATAATCGAAAACAAACTATCAAACACTTCATTCATCGTCGTAATAGCTTTAGAGTTTGCGACAAAATATTTCTGGAAGGCCATTAAATTAACCATTTCTTCTTCCATATTGACGCCTTCTATACTCATCTTTTCTTGCTGAATACCTTCTAATAAGTCTTTATGAATATTTTGATAAGCATTCACTGCACTTTTATCAGAAGCTACACCAACTATAAATTGGTCTAATGCTTGTTTATAAGAAAGACCTTCTTTATAATCTCCATCTGTAATTCCTGCTAGTTTATTTGCTGTTTCAGCGGAGATTTTCATTTTCGAAACATCTTTTGCGAATTCAGGGTTTAACTGAATATCTTTCGCATGATCTCCAACGAAGAAATCTTTTCCCATCACTGTATTCACTTGACCTTTTACAGAACTCATTAATTCTTCAAGGTTTTTCTTATAACTAGCAATCTTCGCTTTCGTATCTATCGCTGATTGAATTGCTCCACCATTTAAAGGAATATCCGATCCATAAATCGCAACAGACATTGGTTCTTTTTCTTTATTTAATTGAAGTGGATATGTATCTTGTCCATTTACTGTTAAAACACCATTCATTCTAACACTCGCGATATTAGGATTCATAGATTCATAAGATACTTCAATATTGGCATACTTAGACATCTCTGTAACGATGCGATCACGTTCGTCTAATAGTTGATTAGGTACTTGTGTCCCTGCTTGTCCAATTTTTTTATTCGCCTCTGCTAAACTAGCACCAAGACGATTAAATTCATTCACATGTGCTTCAATATCTTCTGTCGTCTGTGCTTCTGCTGTATCTAAGTTTTTCGCAAGACGATTTATCTGACTTGTGAACTTCCCAGTTTCAGAAACTAATGTATCGTAGTAGTTTGGTTGTTCTGGATTTTTTGCAACTTCACGAAAAGCATTGAAGAATCCATCCATTAAACTAGATAATGAATTTTTCCCTGTCGTTCCTACCATAGACTCTACTCGTGATAAAGTAGAATTCATATATGCGTAGTAAGAGAACTGTGACAACTGATCATTAAATTGCTTCGTTTTCACTTCATCTGTAATACGGTCAACTCCTAATGTTTGTACACCATAACCGATTCTCTGTTCAGGCGTATGACCGTTACTTGCTCCAACAGATCCGTAATTTACCATTTGACGAACATAACCCGGCGTATGAATATTAGATAAGTTTTGTTTTGTTGTTTGTAATCCCATTTGGGCCGCTAGCATACCAGATAACGGCGTATTATAATCAGATAATCTCATAATGCTTCACTTCTCCTTTACAATAGTTCATTCATAAAGATTTGCGAATTATTGTTTTTCTCCAAATTGTATTCAGAAACGGAATCCACAATACTTTCTGTAGTTTTTAATAGTACGTTTAAGTAATATTGATTTTTCAAAAGAATCATTTTTACATTTTCTTCTAATTCATTTAAACTTTTTTGTAATTCTTCCATTTTTTCATTTTCTTCCTGTGAAAAATACGAAAATAGCGAACGCATACGCAACGGTTCAACTTGTTTTTCTTTACAAAGCTGAACAACCATTTCCTCAAAAGATCGCGATAATCCTTTAACACCTTCTATGTACTGCAATTGTTCCACTTGCAACTTTTGAACTGCATTTACATTTTTATTTTTTAAATTCTCATATATTTGTTCGCCAAGCGTTTGAATATTTTCATATGCCTTTTGAATAATAACGAGCTTTTCATATAATTGTATGTACATATAGC
>NZ_JBFTMA010000317.1:0-6325 GCF_056396725.1 Bacillus sp. 05T31 | reverse complement strand
CTCTTCAGGTGTAGATCCATATTTTGAGGCTAAACTATATACRCTATCACCGCTACGAACAGTTACAATTTGAATCATATGCTTGCCCCTTTCGGTAAAAGATTCACTGTTTTTATTTTATTTTTGATTCCACTGTATTATGATTAAATGTATGCAAGGCAGCAGAAGTGAAAGAAGGCGAATACATATGTTTGTAGCAGAACATGAAGTTGAAATCCGTTATGCGGAAACAGATCAAATGGGTGTTGTTTACCATTCAAACTATTTGGTGTGGCTTGAACTAGGTCGCACGAAACTTATACAAGATTTAGGATTTTCATATGTTGAAATGGAGAAAGAGGGAATTATTTCTCCTGTGTTAGACTTGCAAATTTCATATCGTAAAGCGATGCGTTACGGAGAAAAAGCTATTGTGAAAACGTGGGTTGATACTGTGAGCCCGCTCCGCGTTGTATACGGATATGAAATTTATAATGGTGATGGCGAACTTTGTATTACTGCAAGCACGACGAATATTTGTGCGAAAAAAGAAGGGTTCCGCCCTGTATCATTTAAAAAATTATATCCTGAGTGGTATGCGAAATATGAGGAAATTAAAAAGAAATAAAGTGAAACTTTAATCAGTGGGGGTCTTACTACCCGCAAATAGCGGGATAAAAAAAGCGTGGCAGAAGCCACGCTTTTTTATTTTTCATAATTAAATTGAGGGAAATCATCACCGTCGTTAAGTGTAACTAATAAATTATGTCCATCGAAGAACCACTCATCATCGCCTTCAATAAAGAAGTTAATACCTTCTTCTTGAGTTTGAACAGCAGGGTGCGCAGGGTCATCTTTACGAATACCTAAAGAAAGTCCTTTTTGCACAGTACTGCAACCGCCGTATTGTACGAAAAGGCGTATTGTTTCACCCGATTGTAAGTTTAATTCGTTTTTATACCATTGTGCTGCTTCTTTTGTTACGGAAAGATTCATGTATAGTTCCTCCAAATTATGTTGCTTTTTCTTTTAGTATAAAAAATAACGCAAAAAGACGCTATTAATATGCTTCACGTTTTCTTTTTGCGTTATGTGGGTTACGATCTTATTTTTGCTTTTTTGAAAAGTTTGCTTTTGGTTCAGTTTTATTTATAATTCGTCCGATATTTGCACGGTGTTTATAAATAACCATACCTGCTAATAAACACATCGCAATAATGAAGATTTTATCCCCGCTAACAATGGATGCAATAACAGCAACGACAGCTGTTATCATAGAAGAAAGTGATACGTATCTTGTTGTAAATAAAAGGCTGAAAAAGACAACAGCTAATATTGCAAAAACAACTGGTGAATAGCATAATAGCACCCCAGCAGAAGTTGCAACTGCTTTCCCCCCGCGGAATTTTGCGAAGATCGGATAGACATGTCCAAGAACAGCGGCTAATCCAAACCATAGTGGGTGAATATCTGACCCGAAAATAATCGGTAGACCTGTTGCTAATGTACCTTTTAAAATGTCAGCAATTGTTACGATAAAACCTGCTTTTTTCCCTAATGTACGGAATGTATTAGTTCCGCCTAGATTACCGCTTCCATGCTCACGAATGTCGATTCCATAACCGATTTTTCCAACGACTAATGCAAATGGAATCGAACCGAGTAGATAGGCAACGATAAATAAAAGATATGTAATAACCATGAGTTCAGTCTCCTTTATACAAATGTGTTGATAAAGGGTAAAAAGAGTTTTTCCCRTTTATTGTACCCTCCAATGGGAGTAATGGGAACGTTCGCATCTGAGAGCGCAAAGTATTATGCAGTAGAAAAATTATTATCAGATCAAGTGAAAAAAGCGATAGATCAAAATATATTATATCCACATGATTTAGATTTTTATGCAACAGGAACGACGACTTGTTCACAAATTCCGTTAGCGCAAATGCTTGCTAACGGTTTTCATACTGGACATGGACATATGAGACAACCGCAAGACATTAAAAGTGCGTTGGCGCTTTCTTCAATTATTTTTCAGGCGAATCAAAATATGCAGCACGGTGGTCAATCGTTTGCGCTCTTTGATATTGATTTAGCTCCATATGTGAGAAAAACAGTAGAGAGACATAAAAAACGATTACAGTCATATCCGCTTACGAAAGAACAAATAGAGGAATTTGCATGGAAAGAAACAGAAAATGATACGTATCAGGCGTGTGAGGCTTTCGTTCATAATTCAAATAGTATGCATAGTAGGGGCGGGGGACAAGTACCATTTATTTCTATTAACTATGGAACAGACACATCGCAAGAGGGAAGACTTTTAATTAAGCAACTTTTAAAAGCGACGCAAGCTGGACTGGGTAAAGGGGAAACACCGATTTTYCCTATTCAAATTTTCAAAATGAAAAAAGGGTTGAACTTTGAAGAGTGTGATCCGAACTATGATTTATTTGAATTAGCGTTAGAAACGACAGCTGAGCGATTATTCCCTAACTTTTCGTTTTTAGATGCTCCGTTTAATGCAGTGCACTATGATGGTCGGCCTGAAAGTGAAGTATGTTATATGGGGTGTCGTACTCGTGTTATGTCTAATATACATGGGGAAGAAACAGCAATTGGAAGAGGGAATTTATCGTTTACTTCTATTAATTTAGTGAAATTAGCGCTAATTAGTGGTTCAAMAGAAGCGTTTTTTGAAGCGCTAAGTTATTAYTTAGATTTRGGCGTTAAGCAATTATTAGAGAGATTTGCTTATCAATGTACAAAGAGAGCAAGAGATTTTCAGTTCTTATATTCACAAGGTGTATGGCGCGGTGGAGAAACATTACAACCTGAAGATGCTGTGGCACCCATTTTAAAACAAGGGACGTTAAGTATTGGTTTTATCGGTCTTGCAGAATGTTTAGTAGCGTTAACTGGAAAGCACCATGGAGAAAATGAAGAATCGTGGAAGCTTGGATATGAAATTATTTCCTTTATGAGAGAGAGAATGGATAAGGCGACGGAAGAACATCAACTCAATTTCTCTGTAATTGCAACGCCAGCAGAAGGGTTATCAGGAAAGTTTGTGAAGAAAGATAGAGAAGAATTTGGTGAAATTAGCGGTGTGACAAATCATAATTATTATACAAATTCGTTCCATGTACCGGTGTATTACAATATTCAAGCGATAGATAAAATTCGATTAGAAGGACCGTTCCACGCTCTTTGTAATGGCGGACATATTACGTATATTGAACTAGATGGTGCGGCTGTGCATAATCAAAAGGCGTTAAAGCAAATTGTACAAGCGATGGCGCAGTACGGCGTAGGCTACGGTTCAATTAACCATCCTGTCGATCGTTGTAAGTGCTGTAGTTATCATGGCATTATCGGGAATGAATGTCCGAGCTGCGGAAATGAAGATGAGAATGAAATAGAAAGAATTCGCCGCATAACAGGCTATCTTGTAGGAGATATGTCAAAGTGGAATAGCGCGAAACGTAGTGAAGAGATGGATCGGGTGAAGCATAAATGAAAGTTATGAATATCATTCATGATAGTGTAGTAGATGGAGAAGGGTTGCGGACAGTCGTGTTTTTTGCGGGCTGTCCGCATCGTTGTATCGGTTGCCATAATCCAAAATCTTGGAATGTTTGCAATGGAACTGAAATGACGGTAGAAGAAATTGTGAAAGAGATTGAAAAAAATTCATTAACCGATGTAACATTTTCAGGTGGAGATCCATTTTTTCAAGCTGCTGAAGTGAAAAAAGTGGCAAAATCCGTGAAAGATTTGAAAAAAAATCTATGGATTTATACAGGTTACACGTTAGAAGAGATACAGAGTGCTCAAAATAATGATATGATAGAATTGTTACATTATGGGGATGTTTTRGTCGATGGAAGATTTGAAMTYGAKAAAAAAGATTTAACACTTCCATTTCGCGGAAGCTCCAATCAACGTATTATTCGATTGAAAGAGTAAAAAGGCGGGATAGGTTATATGAATAAAACAGTATTACTTGTTGAAGATGAAAGAAGATTACGTGAAATTGTTAGTGATTATTTTCGTAATGAAGGCTTTGAAGTAATCGAAGCGGAAGATGGAAAAAAAGCGCTAGAATTATTTGCTGAACATACAATTGATTTAATTATGTTAGATATTATGTTACCAGAAATAGATGGTTGGTCTGTTTGTAGACGAATTAGAAAAGAGTCAGCAGTACCAATTATTATGCTGACAGCACGTTCTGATGAGGATGATACATTACTAGGCTTTGAACTAGGTGCAGATGAGTATGTCACAAAACCTTTTAGTCCGAAAGTATTAGTAGCTCGCGCGAAGACGTTATTGAAACGTGCGGATGGAGCGGTAGGAGTATCAGAAGAAAATACTATGYCTTTAGCTGGAATAGAAGTGAATCGACTATCTAGAACAGTTTTAGTAGATGGAGAAGAAATTATATTGACACATAAGGAGTTTGAGCTTCTCGTTTATTTAATGGAGAACAAAGGAATTGTGTTGTCACGCCAACATTTATTAGATCAGTTATGGGGATATGATTACTACGGCGATGACCGAACGGTTGATACACATATTAAAAAACTGCGAAATAAGCTAGGAGATAAGGCGAAGCATATTGGCACTGTTATTCGAGTAGGTTACAAATTTGAAGAATAACCTTTAAGTTACTATGCATCTCGGCTTTGGGATATAGCAAATTTACACTCTCCTTTGTAGGTGGAATGTACAAAAAATACTTTTCTTGTCTACAATGRTAGATAGGAGTATTTTTTAAATTGGATTTCACGATGAGTTCACAAGAAGGACACAAACTGTGACTATACTGAAAGTACGAATTCATCAGAGAGGGGAAATAAAAAATGGGATATTACGACGGACCAAATTTGAATGAAGAGCATAGTGAAACGAGAGAAGTGAGAAAATCAGGCAGTAAAAAAGGTTATTTCTTCACAGGTTTAGTGGGAGCTGTAGTCGGGGCGGTTTCGATTAGTTTTGCAGCACCATATATGCCATGGGTGCAAAATAATGGAGCTGCAGTTTCATCATTCAATTCTAATAAACAAGTAGAAGGTACTGTAGTTCCTGTTGTCAATAAATCAAAAAACGAAACTGATTTGCCAGGTATGGTTGAAGGTGCAAAGGATGTTGTTGTTGGTGTAATTAATATGCAACAAAGTATTGATCCGTTTGCAATGCAACCGACAGGTCAAGAACAACAAGCTGGTTCAGGATCAGGTGTTATTTATAAAAAAGCAGGAAATAAAGCATATATCGTAACCAACAACCACGTAGTAGATGGAGCGAATAAACTTGCTGTGAAACTAAGTGATGGAAAGCAAGTTGATGCAAAATTAGTTGGTAAGGATCCTTGGTTAGACTTAGCAGTTGTTGAAATTGACGGATCTACTGTAAATAAAGTTGCAAGTTTAGGTGACTCCAGTAAACTTCGTGCTGGTGAAAAAGCGATTGCAATCGGTAACCCACTTGGATTTGACGGCAGTGTAACGGAAGGTATAATCAGTAGTAAAGAACGCGAAATTCCAGTTGATATTGRTGGKGAYAAACGYCCWGATTGGCAAGCACAAGTTATTCAAACAGATGCAGCGATTAACCCTGGTAAYAGTGGTGGTGCAYTATTTAACCAAAACGGTGARGTAATCGGTATTAACTCAAGTAAAATTGCGCAGCAAGAAGTTGAAGGAATCGGATTTGCAATTCCGATTAATATTGCAAAACCAGTTATCGAATCGCTTGAAAAAGATGGAGTAGTGAAACGTCCAGCTCTTGGAGTAGGTGTCGTTTCATTAGAAGATGTGCAGGCTGCAGTAACCCAATTAAAGGTACCTAAAGAAGTAACAAATGGCGTTGTATTAGGTAAAATTTATCCAATATCACCGGCAGAAAAAGCTGGTTTAGAGCAATATGATGTTGTAGTAGCRTTAGATRATCAAAARGTAGAGAATKCTCTTCAATTCCGYAARTATTTATATGAAAAGAAAAAAGTAGGCGAGAAAGTAGAAGTTACATTCTATCGCAATGGCCAAAAAATGACGAAAWCAGCTACRTTAGCAGATAATTCAGCTACWAAGAATCAATAATCGGAATAAAAGAAAGTCTCTTTCATGTTGAAAGAGACTTTCTTTATCGGATATACTAAAGGAATAGGAGTRATAAATTATGACAATTGAAAACCCAACTCGTACGGAAATTGGTGAAGTATTGAAGAAAAGTAAAACGATTGCAGTTGTTGGATTATCAGATAAGCCAGAACGTACATCGTATATGGTGTCAAAAGCAATGCAAGATGCGGGGTACCGTATTATACCAGTAAATCCAACAG
>NZ_JBFTMA010000316.1:0-6111 GCF_056396725.1 Bacillus sp. 05T31 | reverse complement strand
GTCTTTGTATTATTGTTGGTATTATTTTGTGGAATTTAAATATTGCTTTTTCTGTACATTTTGGAAGAACTTTATTAAAGAAAAAAGCACTTGGCTATATTACAGCCGGAGCAGGTATTATTTTAGTAGGATATTCTATCCATTTTGCATACAAAGCTTTACAGTTGTTCATATAAGATTGAAGGGGAGATTTTTATGTATCGAACCACTATTGACGGAAAAGAAATTATCATCACTTTAGCACCAAAAATCCGAAAAGAAATTACTGATAGGAATCCACTATATGAAGCGGTATTTAAAAATGCAGCAAGGTTACTGCAAACGAAACAACCAACGTTTGCGGTAAATCATGAAGTATTTGGTCTCATTATTGGAGAAGTACAAAGAGGAGAAGTAACAGTGTTTGCAGTAGAACACATTATTCCGAAGCAAAATATATTTGGTCCGAACACTTTTTTCTCGACAATAGAACAGCAGGCAAATTTGTAAAGTGAATAGAATAAGAATGAAATAGAAAAAAATGGTCGTAACGATATGTTGCGGCTGTTTTTGTGGAAAAGGGGGAAGTAAGATGAAAAGAGTGGTGAAAGAGTTTTTTTTACAACATGATATTGTTATTATGTATAGTGTTCTATTAATTTTTATTATTATTTTAAAAATGCAATTTTTCACATGGATTGGTATGTTAGCGTGTATGTTTGGGATTGTTTTTTATACGTTTAACGAATATATGACACACCGTTTTTTATTCCATTTAAAGCCGCCTAAAAACGCATTTTTATTAAAAATGTTAAGAAGATTACATTATGATCATCACGTATATCCAGATGATTTAAAACTTTTATTTTTGCCTGTATGGTTTAGTATACCTAGCTTTACTATATATTTACTTATAACGTATGGTATTACAAAAAGTGTTACTGTTACACTTTCATTCGGAATCGGAATGATTATCATGCTCCTCGTTTATGAATGGAAACATTATATTGCACATAAACCGATTCGTCCCTTCACTAAGTTTGGAAGATGGCTAAAAAAACAGCACATATTACACCATTATAAAAATGAAAAGTTTTGGTTCGGAGTTTCAAATCCAGTATTCGATTTTATATTTAGAACACTTAAAGATGGAAAAGACGTTGAATTAAGTGAAACAGCTCGTAATTTAGAAAAGGAGACAAAGAAAGAAGTAGTGCGATAAGCACTACTTCTTTCTTCTATTTTAATGGGAATAAAAGTTTAATCAAATTTTATGTTAAAAAAGTATATTGAAAATTTAGGAGAAAATGACGAAAAATGTCTATCGAAAAATCTTTGCAGGAATGTATAGATTGTCTAAAATGGAAATAAGTTTCTGAATATTTATAAAATTTAGTCTTTAGGTATGCAAGGAGGAATTGTATTTTAAGTTAAGAGAGGGGACCAGAGAATGAAACGAGATGATACGTCAGCACGTAAGTTAAAAAATGAGGTGAAYTATACAGAAGTTGTTCAGTCTGTAACCTATTTTGCATCAAAAAAAACGAAAAATGCGAGTGAATTTTATACGGCTGGAGGGGGATTAACTGGCTGGCAAAATGGTCTGGCTATTGCTGGGGATTACATGTCTGCTGCGTCATTTCTTGGTATAGCCGGAGCGATAGCGTTAACTGGGTTTGATGGGTTCTTTTATAGTATCGGCTTTTTAGTTGCTTATTTAGTTGTTCTATATCTTGTCGCAGAACCGCTTAGAAATTTAGGGAAGTACACGTTAGCAGATATGATTGCGGCACGTTTTGATGCGAAAAAAGTTCGTGGTATAGCAGCGCTTAATACGATGACGATTTCAATTTTTTATATGATTGCACAATTAGTTGGTGCGGGTGCACTTATTAAACTATTATTAGGTATTGAATATACAACATCTGTATTAATCGTAGGTACACTTATGACTGTGTATGTTATTTTTGGAGGAATGACAGCTACGAGCTGGGTTCAAATTGTAAAGGCTGTACTACTTATGGCAGGGACATTTATTATTTCTGTTATCGTTTTCTCCAAATTTAATTTCAGTGTGACTGAAATGTTCGCTCACATGAAAACAGCTACTCCATTAAAAGATTCGTTTTTAAATCCAGGAGTAAAGTATAAGGATGGTCTTGATACACTTTCTTTAAATTTAGGACTAGTCCTTGGTACAGCGGGATTACCACATATTCTTGTCCGCTTTTTTACAGTACGTGATGCAAAAACTGCACGTCAATCTGTTGTATATGCGACGTGGTTAATTGGCGYGTTTTATATTATGACAATTTTCTTAGGGTTTGGAGCAGCAGCRTTTGTAGGAAATGAGGCGATTATTAAAGCAAACCCTGCTGGTAATATGGCAGCACCTTTATTAGCAAAAGCATTAGGCGGAGATTTCTTATTTGCTTTCGTATCAGCAATTGCTTTTGCAACTATTTTAGCTGTAGTAGCAGGACTTGTGTTAACAGCAGCATCAGCATTCGCGCATGATTTTTATAATGAGATTATCCGTAAAGGAAAATCAACGGAAAAAGAGCAAGTGTCAATGGCGCGTTATGCGTCTATTGGGGTGGCGATAGTATCTATTATACTTGCTTTATTTGCTCAAACATTAAACGTAGCATTTTTAGTATCACTAGCATTTGCAGTTGCAGCGAGTGCGAATTTACCGGTTATATTATTTACAATCTATTGGAAGCGTTTTAATACAACAGGAGCAATTTCTGGTATGATTGTTGGTCTTGTATCAGCGATTGTTCTTGTAGCGTTAAGTCCAAATGTTTGGAACCCAGTAGCTGGAAAAGCTATTTTTGTTGGAGAAGCGATATTCCCATATACGACACCTGGAATTATTTCGATCCCGCTCGGGTTTCTTGCAGCATATTTAGGAACTGTTTTCTCTAGTAAGAAAGAAGATGCAGCGAAATTTGATGAAATTCTTGTGAAATCTAATACTGGTCATGGTATTAGTGATGCATCTTCGCATTAAAAAAGAGGAGCTTTTCGAAATATAAGAAAAGCTCCTCTTTCTTTTGACATTTTCTTATAAATATTACTTTAATTTTGGTAGGATTTGTCTTGTGTTTGTGGAATGAAAATAGGCAGGGAGAAATTTAACTCATCATGGCACCAGCGCAGCTTTGTGAAAAATAAGTTGTTATGGAAGGTGGAAGAAATGATGAAGACAAAACAAACCGATGAATTATTAGCAAAAGATGAGCAATATGTGTGGCACGGAATGCGTCCCTTTAGTCCAAGTAGTACAATGGTAGGGGCAAAAGCAGAAGGGTGCTGGGTTGAAGATATACAAGGAAAAAGATACTTAGATGGTATGAGTGGTCTTTGGTGTGTAAATAGCGGATATGGAAGAAAAGAGCTTGCAGAGGCAGCTTATAAGCAATTGCAAACATTATCATATTTTCCGATGTCACAATCACATGAACCAGCAATTAAGCTCGCTGAAAAGTTAAACGAGTGGCTTGGTGGAGAGTATGTTATTTTCTTCTCTAATAGTGGATCAGAAGCGAATGAAACCGCTTTTAAAATAGCAAGACAATATTATGCTCAAAAAGGTGAACCGCATCGTTACAAATTTATGTCACGTTATCGTGGTTATCACGGAAACACAATGGCGACGATGGCAGCGACTGGMCAAGCACARCGTAGATACCAATATGAGCCATTTGCTTCAGGTTTTTTACATGTAACGCCTCCAGATTGTTACCGCATGCCAGAAATGGAATCACAAAATATTTATGATGTAGAATGCGTAAAAGAAGTAGATCGTGTTATGACATGGGAATTAAGTGAAACGATAGCAGCATTTATTATGGAGCCAATTATTACAGGCGGAGGTATTTTAATGCCACCACAAGACTATATGAAAGCAATTCACGAAACATGTCAAAAACACGGAGCACTACTTATAAGTGATGAAGTTATTTGTGGTTTCGGGCGTACAGGAAAAGCATTTGGGTTTATGAACTATGACGTTAAGCCTGATATCGTTACGATGGCAAAAGGTATTACGAGCGCATATTTACCATTATCAGCAACAGCTGTAAAAAAAGAAATTTATGAGGCATTTAAAGGAACAGGAGAATATGAATTCTTCCGCCATATTAATACATTTGGTGGAAATCCAGCGGCTTGTGCATTAGCGCTTAAAAACTTAGAGATTATGGAAAATGAAAATTTAATTGAGCGCTCTGCACAAATGGGTTCACTTTTATTAAATCAATTAAAAGAAGAAATTGGGGCACATCCGCTTGTTGGAAATATTAGAGGGAAAGGGTTATTAGTTGGAATCGAACTAGTAAATGATAAAGCGACGAAAGCACCAATTGATAATGACAAAATTGCAAGTGTTGTAAATGCTTGTAAAGAAAAAGGGCTTATTATCGGACGCAACGGTATGACAACAGCAGGGTATAATAACGTATTAACATTAGCGCCACCGCTCGTTATTTCAGGTGAAGAAATTGCTTTTATTGTCGGAACATTGAAGACAGCGATGGAACGTATTTAATAAATAGAACGAGAGGAGCGAGCTGTAATATAAGGCTCGCTTTTGTTTACAAGGAGGAGCTTTTAATGGAGAAATATGATCCTAACAAACATTATCACATCGGATATTATGAAGATGGATATGATTTAGAAGTGACAGCGTATAAAAGAATAAATGAACCAATTTGGGATGCCTATATTCCACACTATGAGGTAGATGATTTTTACAAAAAAGTGGAGGAAATGAAGCTAGGTGAATATATAGATGATTACGGCATTAAAGTCTATTCATTTCGTGATGATATCGATGATGAAGAAGCACGCTCCATTTTTGAAAAATGGTTAAAAACGAATGGAATTGTTTAAAGAGAARATGAAAAAGGAGATTGCTATCTTTTAAGATAGCAATCTCCTTTTATTATAGTAAACTTATTTACTTGCTTTCATTGCTTTATCTTTTGCACCAAAAGTGTATTTTAACATTGGTGGTGTAATCATCGTTGTTAAAATAACGACAATAACGATAGCTGTAAAGTAATCTTGTGCTAATAGGCCAGAAGAAAGTCCTGTTCCTGCGATGATAAGTGCAACTTCACCACGAGAAACCATACCAGCACCGATAATTGCAGAAGACTTTGCATCAAATCCAGTGATTCGTGCACCGAATCCACAACCGATTAGTTTTGTGAATACAGCGATAACTGTTAATGCTAAGATGAACCAAATTTGATCGCCAATACCGTCAAATGTAATATTCATACCGATACTAACAAAGAATACTGGAACGAACATAGCGTAAGCAATTGGTTCTACTTTCTTTTCTACTTCATGTTTGTAGTTCGTTTGAGAAATAGCGATACCAGCTGCGAAAGCACCGATAATACCAGCAATTCCTAATAGTTCGCCGAAGTATGCGAATGAGAAACAGATGATAAGCGCAGCACTAACGATAGACTCAGATACGCGAAGYGGTGATAACCAACGCATGATTGCTGGAACACCYTTCCAACCAATTAAAATGATAGAAGCAAAGAATACTACTTTCTTCAAGATAATCATTGTTAAGTTAACGTCATCTGTGCCTAAGAAGCTCATTGCAAATGCTAATAAAATAACAACAAGAATGTCATCAAATACAGCGGCTCCAAGCATCGTCGTACTTTCACGTGTTTTCATTTTACCTAAATCACGAAGTGTTTGAACGGAAATACTAACACTTGTTGCACATAGAAGTAATCCTAAAAAGACAGCATTCCCTTGTTCCATACCGACAACAAGACCGGCAACGTAACCACCTACGAATGGAAGAACGATACCTCCAAGTGCAACAGCTAAAGAAGAATTACGATTTGCGTTTAATTCTTCTAAATCTGTTTCAAGTCCTGCCATAAACATTAAAAGAATAACTCCGACATTACTTAATTGTGTTAGAAGCTCTGAATTTTCAATCCATCCGAATATAGCTGGACCGATAACGATACCAACAATTAATTTACCGAGTACAGAAGGTTGACCTAATCTAACACTAAGGTCACCAGCGAGCTTTGTACTTAATAAAATAAGTGCAATCTGAAAGAAAAATTCGAATTCCATTTGATC
>NZ_JBFTMA010000315.1:0-4612 GCF_056396725.1 Bacillus sp. 05T31 | reverse complement strand
GGATAGATGATATTCACGAACAAGAGCAACAACTTTTTCTTCAATATTTGGATAATGAAGAACATCTGTTTTTAATTCAATGTTAAGTTGTAAATTTGTTGTAGAGAGCCAAATAAATACTTCTCGTAATGTTGGGATTTTCGCCTCATGGAAAGAAGGATATTTATGGCTACCAGCATCTAARGCTTGTAATTCCTCTACAGTTTTCTCAGAAACAAGTCCCACGCCATTTGTTGTGCGGTCCACCGTTTCATCATGAATAACAACTAGTTCACCATCTTTTGATAGATGAACATCAAGTTCAATTCCGTGAGCCCCAATGCGTTCAGCCTCTTGGAAGGCAATCATCGTATTTTCTGGGTGTGTTCCTTTTACCCCGCGATGAGCGAAAATAAGTGGTTTATTCATGTGAAAATCTCCTTATCATCTCTTTTCTTTCATTATGAAACTGCTTTGAGAAAAATACAATTCATATGACAAACATTTACAAAAGTATAACAGTTGCACAAAAGTTAACGTTAACGTAAAATGTAATAATTGGTGAAGGGAGGAATACACATGTATAAAATTGATGAAGTAACAAAGCAAGTTGGTTTAACAAAGCGTACACTTCGTTATTATGAGGAAATTGGTTTAATTCATCCCCCAGAACGCAGTGAAGGGAATATTCGCCTGTATACAGACGAGGACATTGCGAGAATTAAAAGGATTGTGGAAGCGAAAGAAGTACTAGGAATTACGCTTCAAGAAATGCAACATTTCTTATCGTTAAAAGAAAGAATGGAACAAAGAAGAAATAGTGAGAATCCGCGTGACCGTGAAGTGATTCAAGAAATTAAAGAGATGCTTGAAAAACAAGTGCAAACGTTAGACGAAAAAATGGAGCAAATGCAGCGTGTTAAGGCGGAGCTAGAGGATAGCTTAAGCCGGGCAGTTACATTTTTAGAGAATACAAAAGGAGAGTAATCAAAATGGAGAGCAAACAAAAATTAGGGAGATTGATTACAGTGGTGGCTACCTTCCTTGCCTTTTCAGGTATAGGAGTAGTCGACCCAATTTTACCAAGTATTGCTGAACAAATTGGTGCTTCGCATTGGCAAGTCGAGATGTTATTTACAGCATATATTTTAACGATGGCAATTATGATGTTACCAGCTGGAATATTTGCATCAAGATTTGGTGATAAACGAATGATGACGATCGGTCTTGCGATTGTAACTGTATTTGCATTTATATGTGGTATATCGCAAACGATTGCTCAATTATCTCTTTTCCGCGCGGGGTGGGGATTAGGAAATGCGATGTTCTTCGCAACGGCGATGACATTATTAATTGCATTAAGTAAAGAAGTTCATGAAGCAGTAGGATTATATGAAGCAGCTATYGGTTTAGGGATGGCAGGTGGMCCWTTRTTAGGYGGTATATTAGGTGGACATTCTTGGCGTTACCCATTTTTTGCGACGAGTATTTTAATTTCTTTAGCATTTATTTTAGTTTTCTTTTTTGTAAAAGAACCGGAGCGAAAAGTGAAGCGTAAAGCGGCAGGCGTAGGAGAATTASTTAACCTGGTGAAGTATAAACCGTTTATGCAAGGTGCTATTTCGGGGATGTTATACTACTACGGATTTTTCGTCGTGTTAGCATATTCACCACTTATTATGCATTTATCTGCTATTCAATTAGGATTTGTATTTTGCGGATGGGGATTAGCATTAGCTTACGGATCAGCAATTTTAGCGCATAAGCTAGAAGGTAAATATGAACCAAAAACATTGTTAAAAGGTAGTTTACTTGTATTTGCGATTTTCTTAATTGCACTATTCTTCGTTAAAATCATGTGGTTACAAATCGTGTTAATCGTTCTATCAGGATTAGCATCAGGCTTAAATAACGCGTTATTTACAAGTTATGTAATGGATATTTCACCTTATGAAAGATCTGTTACATCAGGTGTTTATAACTTCGTTCGTTGGTTAGGAGGCGCAATTGCTCCAATTTTATCAGGAGTCATCGGTCATACAGTTTCACCACAAAGTCCGTTTTTAGTCGGTGGAATTGTTGTGTTAGTTGGTTGCGTAATGATCTTAATTCCGATTCGTAAACCGGTAGAAATAGAGACAAAAACCCTTTCTTAAGAAAGGGTTTTCTTTCCTATTACAGAGCAATCCCTTTTCACATATATGTTAGAACCCTCTGACTAAAATATATTTTCGGTATTTTTGTACTTTTAACTATACTTTTTGGATGTTTTGTTTTATTTTTGTTAGGGGACATTAATGATGTCCCTATTATAAATTTGCATTGAAAGGCGTGATTGTACGATGGAACTATGGTTCACTGAAAAACAAACAAAGCATTTTGGAATTACGGCGCGTATTAACCGCACATTACATACGGAGCAAACAGAATTCCAAAAACTTGATATGGTTGAAACGGAAGAGTTCGGAAACATGCTTATTTTAGATGGCATGGTTATGACAACAGAAAAGGACGAGTTCGTTTATCATGAAATGGTAGCGCACGTACCTTTATTTACACATCCAAACCCTGAAAACGTATTAGTAGTAGGCGGTGGCGATGGTGGTGTTATTCGTGAAGTATTAAAACACCCAAGCGTAAAGAAAGCAACTCTTGTTGAAATTGATGGAAAAGTAATTGAGTACTCTAAACAATACTTACCATCAATTGCAGGTGCATTAGATGATGAGCGTGTAGAAGTAAAAGTAGGAGACGGTTTCCTACACATCGCAGAAAGCGAAAATGAATATGACGTAATTATGGTAGATTCTACTGAGCCAGTAGGCCCAGCAGTAAACCTATTTACAAAAGGCTTCTACGCTGGAATTTCTAAAGCGTTAAAAGAAGATGGTATTTTCGTTGCTCAAACGGACAACCCTTGGTTTACACCAGAACTAATTACAACTGTGTTTAAAGACGTAAAAGAGATTTTCCCAATTACTCGTTTATACACAGCAAACATTCCGACGTATCCAAGTGGACTTTGGACGTTCACAATCGGATCTAAAAAACATGATCCATTAGAAGTAAGTGAAGAGCGTTTCCATGAAATCGAAACGAAATATTACACAAAAGAATTACACAATGCAGCATTCGCATTACCGAAATTTGTTGGCGATTTAATTAAGTAAGAGCGTTAAATTGAAATAAATAAAGTGTAAGTAACTCATTTAAGGTGTTTGTCTAGAAGGCTTGAACATGCTAGTTACTTACACTGCTACAAATGAAGTAGTCTTCTTGTGATAACAAGAAGGCTCAGGTAAATCGAGAAAGAGGAGCAATGCGCTCCAAATTTGAGAAATAGTGAAAGGTTGGGATACCTTAAGTTCCACATAAGGAGGAAAAGAATATGCGTTTTGATGAAGCTTATTCAGGTAAAGTATTTATTAAAAGTCATCCAAGTTTTGAAGAGTCAGAGGCAGTTATTTACGGGATGCCTATGGATTGGACAGTAAGTTTCCGTCCAGGATCTCGCTTTGGCCCTGCACGTATTCGTGAAGTATCAATCGGTCTTGAAGAATATAGTCCGTATTTAGATCGTGAACTAGAAGAGGTAAAATATTTTGATGCGGGTGATATCCCATTACCATTTGGGAATCCACAGCGCAGCATAGACATGATTGAAGAATATGTAGCAAAACTATTAGATGCCGGTAAGTTTCCACTAGGTCTCGGCGGAGAGCACTTAGTGTCTTGGCCAATTTTTAAGGCAATGGCAAAAAAATATCCGGATTTAGCAATCATCCATATGGATGCTCATACTGACTTACGTGAGTCATATGAGGGAGAGCCTTTATCCCACTCTACACCAATTCGTAAAGTGTGCGATTTAATTGGTCCGGAAAACGTATATTCTTTCGGTATTCGTTCTGGAATGAAGGAAGAATTCGAATGGGCAAAAGAAGTAGGTATGAACTTATATAAATTTGACGTATTAGAACCGTTAAAGGAAGTATTACCGAAACTTGCAGGACGCCCAGTCTATGTCACAATTGACATCGACGTATTAGACCCAGCTCACGCTCCTGGAACAGGAACATTAGAAGCTGGAGGTATCACATCTAAAGAACTATTAGAGTCCATCGTAGCAATTGCAAATTCAAATATACAAGTAGTCGGAGCAGACTTAGTAGAAGTAGCTCCAGTCTACGATCATAGTGATCAAACACCAATCGCAGCAAGCAAATTCGTGCGGGAAATGCTGCTCGGTTGGGTTAAATAAAAGCGTAGGCAGCTCGCTCAGAATCGCAGGTCATTGGAACGCTCGACCGAGAAGCGCTTTTGGCTTCGAACGAGAGTGTGAAATGGCCGGGGATTCTAGCTGCTGTAGCTGGATAAAATAAAAGCGCAAGCGGCTCGCTCAGAATGTGAGGGGGATGGAGCTTCAGACGTAGAGGCGTTTTTTGCCTCGAAGGAAGAAGCGAAGCCACCGATCATTCTAGCCGCTGTAGCTGGATAAAGTAAAAGTGAAGCCGACTCAAAATGAAGTGACCCCTAAAAATTAGACACGGTTATTTCATTAGGCAGCTTGATAAAAGTGAGTCCGGTATTGCACCGGGCTCATTTTTAATTTTGCCTTTATCCGTTTTGTATT
>NZ_JBFTMA010000314.1:0-4616 GCF_056396725.1 Bacillus sp. 05T31 | reverse complement strand
CACATATTCTGTCTCAATACAGTTCACAAGAAACTATATTAAATCTATATAAATAGTATACAGCAAAATCATCTTGAAGAAAGTATGATTTGAAATATAATAGCGAATATATTCTGACAGTTTTTTTCCTCTGTAACTAACTTCTTACAAATTAGCCCATTTGTCAAGAAAAGAGACTTAAAATTCACTTATCCTTTACATTTCAAAAAAAAAAAAAAAATAAAGAAAGAGGATAGTCCTCTTTCTTTATTTCGCAAATACTCCTGAAACAATACCCATAATTTTTTGGACAACTTCTTCAATTGATAAAGAAGTTGTATCTAATTCCAATGCATCATCAGCTTTTTTCAAAGGAGAAACTTCGCGTTCTGAATCTAATTTATCACGCCTAGCAATTTCTTCTCTTAACTGCTCTAAATTAGAATCGAAACCTTTATTCATATTTTCTAAATGTCTTCTTTCCGCTCTTTCTTCTACAGAAGCAAGCATAAAGATTTTCACTTCAGCATCTGGTAGTACATGTGTACCAATATCACGGCCATCCATTACTACGCCGCCTTTTTTAGCTAATCCTTGTTGACGACGTACCATTTCTTCACGAACAAGACGATGCTTTGCTACAATAGATACACGATTCGTCACATCTGGCGTACGAATCACTTCAGAAACATCTTGTCCATTTAAAAATACAAGTTGTGTATTTTCCCCTTGCTGAAATTCAATGTTTACATTTTTTACAACTTCCATTAACTTTTCTTCATTTTCAATATCCACTTTTTGTTCAAGGGCTGCATATGTAATAGTACGGTACATTGCGCCTGTATCAATGTAAACATATGAAAGTTTTTTTGCAACAACTTTTGCCACTGTACTTTTCCCAGCAGCCGCTGGACCATCTATAGCAATCGAAATTCGTTTATCCATTGTAACACCTCATTTTTCACTTATAAAACAAAACGAAAAGCAGGTATTTTCCCCCTGCTTCTTCTCATTTGCCTCACGTCATTAAATCCTCAATAATTGTAGCATAATCCATCATAGAAGAAAATGAAAACTACTTATTCACCTGTAAGATTTCCGCCTTATTTTTCGTGACCACACCTTCGTAATAAACAATTTTCGATAAATATTTCACTGAAGATTTATGTATAAAAAGCAGTTGGACGACAGAAAGAAAAATAAATTGAATCAGTAATATACGAATTATAATTTTCTCCACTTTTTTCAAAAAAACTCACTCCTTCCCTCTCTACACTTACACATCTACTCTCATAAATTTCCATAAACAAAACCTAACCTAATAACCACTTACCGGAGCACACTTAAGGTAATTTATTTTATTGTCATTTTCTAAGCATACTTTTATACATTTTCATTGTCGAATTTACTCAAAACATGTTATGTTCTAAATGTATTTTTCAACTTGAAAGGGGTATAAGCATTGAAAAGAATCCTAGTTTTACACACAGGTGGAACAATTGCAATGGAGGAAGATAAAGAAACTGGGGTCGTACAACCAGGTAAAAAGAATCCTCTTTTAAAATTCATTCCTGATTTAGAAGGCGATGTTGATTTAATTGTCGAAGATGTGTTCCATCTTCCATCTCCTCACATGACTCCTAGCGAAATGCTACAATTGCAAGTCATCATTGACGAAAGAGTAAAACAAGACGATATTCACGGCGTAGTCATCACGCATGGTACCGATACATTAGAAGAGACAGCTTATTTTCTTGATTTAACAGTTCAAGCAACTATCCCAATCGTTGTGACAGGGGCAATGCGTTCTAGTAATGAATTAGGTGCCGATGGTCTATATAATTTCTTATCAGCTGTAAAAGTTGCTAGTAGTAATGAAGCTGCTGAAAAAGGCGTTCTAGTCGTATTAAATGACGAAATACATTGTGCTACAAATGTAACAAAAACGCACACAAGTAATGTCGCGACMTTCCAAAGTCCACAGTACGGACCAATTGGCATGGTAACAAAACGTGGTGTTGTTTTCCATCATGCTTTAGTGCATCACGAAACATGCACAGTACGACAGATTTCTAAAAACGTTGTCGTTCTAAAAGCATACGCAGGTATGGATGATACATTATTATCAGCAATCGAAACACTACCAGTAGACGGAATTGTTATTGAAGCACTTGGACAAGGTAATTTACCTCCAAGAACACTTCCTAGTCTAGGGCGATTAATAGAAAAAGGCATTCCAATTGTATTAGTTTCACGCTGCTTTAACGGTATCGTTCAAGACGTATACTCTTATGAAGGTGGCGGAAAACAATTAAAAGATATGGGCATTGTTTTCACCTACGGTTTAAACGCTCAAAAGGCGCGAATTAAATTACTAGTCGCACTAGAAAACACAAACTCTCACGAAACAATCCAACATATGTTTATGCACGATTAAAAAGAAGCTGTCGAAGATTTCGACAGCTTCTTTTTATTCTTCTCTTGATGCAATGGTTTGCGCAATCGCATCTCCATGGAATCTACCGTTCTCGATAAATATTTCATTTGCGTTATTCCCCGCAGCAATTACACCTGCAATAAAAATATTTTCAGCGTTTGTTTCCATACTACCCTCTATATAAATCGGGCGCCCTGTTTCTTCATCAATCCGAACTCCCATTTTTGTTAAGAAGCTGTGGTCTGGATGGTAACCCGTCATAGCAAATACAAAATCGTTTTGAATTGTATTTACCTCACCATCTACTGTATACGTCAACGTATGCTCAGTAATTTCTTTTACATGCGCATGGAAATGCATTTGAATTGTCCCATTTCGTACTAACGCCTCAAATTCCGGCAAAATCCACGACTTAATACTTGGCGAGTATTCCCCACCACGGTATAGAACTGTTACACGTGCACCCGATTTAACAAGCTCTAACGCTGCATCTATACTTGAATTTTTACCACCTATTACAACGACATCTCGATCAAAATAAGGGTGTCCTTCTTTGAAATAATGAGCTACTTTCTCAAGTTTCTCACCAGGTACATTCATATAATTCGGATTATCATAATATCCAGTTGCGACAACAATGTATTTCGCAACATATATTTCTTTGTTTCCGTCACGCTTCGTCGTTTCAACTTTAAAAACATCACCATCTTTTTGAACTTGTTCCACTCGTTCAAATGCATTTACACGTATAGATTTACGCTTTACTACTTCACGATAATACGCAAGCGCCTGATTACGAAATGGCTTACGATTTTCTGTAATAAAAGCAACTTCACCAATTTCTAATTTTTCACTAGAGGAGAAAAATGTTTGATGAGTTGGATAATTATAAATTGCATTTACAATGTTTCCTTTTTCGATTACTAACGGATTTAACCCCACTTTTTGCAACGAAATCGCCGCTGCTAATCCGCATGGACCGCCTCCGATAATAATAACTGTTTCTTTTTGCATACTTAGTTCACTCCTAGTCTTCTACCTCTGCTCTATTTATATAAACAAGAAAAAACCTACTTACAGCAGTAGGCATCTATCTTTATTGTATTCATTTTTCATATATTTGTCATCTAAACGAAACATACATCCGATAGACATCTGCTAAAAACTGCTGAAATTTAATTCCTTGTTGCCCTAATACATTCTCAGGATCGATTTTCCGAGTAGGATCCAACGTTTTGTGTGACACAATAGCCTTTTTAGGATTTAAACCGAAATTTTGACATAAATAAGCGTGATACCACGTAAAACGAGTATACGCCTCCCAAAAGTTTACGTCGCCACCATAGCAAAGTTCAACCCCAATTGCAGCCTTATTCGCATCATAACCGAATAACTCATTATCCGTTGGCACATTGTATCGAACATGGTACGCAACTTCATTTATAGGAACAATTTCTAATATTGTTTTATCATCAATAAATGTATGCGCTGAAGCTTTCGGTTGTATTTCATTAAAGTAATCCCGATTTCCTATCGCATTGCTACCAGGGTTCCCCGTGTCATGACTTACAATAAATCTTACTTTTGAAAGAGGAATTCCTGGTCGTGAATTTCCATACCCAATATAGTTACGCTCTATAGGGAACATCGCCATTACTACCAACTCCCGCTCTAAAAAATTACCTTACTTCCTTATATATGTATTCGGTGGCAATGTCCTTATGGCATATTTCTTATGCGAAGAGAACATCGAAAATATTTGATGTGAATACCATAAATAATACAATACTTACAGCCACTCCGTAAAAACCGTAAAACCAAATACAATCTTCTTTCGTATCTAAACCGAAAAATTTTTTTACCGATTGTAATAATGTGCCACGCTTGCTTTGTTTGTTTCGTAATACTTCCACTCGTTCTACAACATCTGCTGGCATCATAAATCTTTGGTCTACTGTCATTTTCATCATTTATCTCTCCTTAAAATCATTTCCGTTTTGCTTATCTAAGGAAAGTATAGCACGTTTGTTCGTGTAGAACAAGCGTTCTTTTTTATTTTTTATTCTATTTTTCACCAAACCAAGTAATAATTGTGAATATAAACGCGATAATTGGTCCAACTACAACTGCACCAAATATTAAAAATAATAATCCTTCGCCGAACACCCGAACGACACTTGTTTTTCGGGCTCTCTTAGCT
>NZ_JBFTMA010000313.1:0-7216 GCF_056396725.1 Bacillus sp. 05T31 | reverse complement strand
CCCCAACTATCAGCAGTGCTATCTGAACCAACTAAAACATCAATACGGTTTCCTTTAATCGCGCCACCAGTATCTCCAGCAATYGCTTCTCCATATCCTTCCACCCACACTTTTGATCCGAGAGGAATTACTTTCGGATCAACAGCAATAACTTTCATATTTGGATTCGCTGTTAAATCATGCCCCATCGCAGTTAACACACGACCACCATATGTGCCATTTTCACTCGGGTGAGCTGTGTAAGCTGTCGCTTCTACTGTTATTTCACGACCAGCAGGTTCACTTGTTTCAGTAGATTTTGCCACTGGCTTAGTTGCCGGCTTCGCTTGCGCTACTGGTTTACTTGATGCTCCACTTTTAACTGATTCCTTTCCGTTAACTGCCGTATCATTTTTAGCCGGCGCTTTCACCTTAACTGATGTATCATTTTTAACCGCCGTTTTCACCTTAGTTGGCGCTTCATCTTGAGCTGGAACTTCTTTTCTTTCAATAACAGGTGCTGTACCTGTTAAAAATGGTATGTGAACATACGCCGCTTTCCCGCCATATTCGAATTGTAACCATTCGTTTTGTACTTGATTTGTCGTTTCAATCAAGTCATCTTTTTTAAGCGTGCCAAGAATTTCTGAATCAGTATTCGCTCCAGCACGAATGTTTAATACGTTTGCTGTTACATAATAAGAACTTTTCGTAAACTCAGCACTTACAAAAGCTTCTTTACCATCTAATTTAATTTTGGACCATCCGTTTTCTGTATTTATAACATCTAATTTATTTCCACTTAACATTTTACCTACAAGTTTTGATTCTACAGTTGGGTTTTCTCTAACGTTTAATACATCTGTTGTTACAATCGTTTCCGCTTTAGCAGAACCTGCAAAAATCCCAAGACCAAAAACTGCTGCTGTTGCTATACCTAATAATTTTTTCATGAATAGCCTCCATTTGCTTTGTTTTCGTGTTCTCATTATAGCAACAGTTTTTTGTAGAATTTCGAAAATCACACAATTACAAAGCATTCGTAATAAACGATTAATGATTTGTAACATAAATTTCCATATTAAAGAATTGTATTTCTACCAAAATTAGCAATAGTTTTCATATATTTCTCACAAATTAGTATAAGAATTTTTTTCCAGAAAAAATTACAGTATTACTTTTTTGTTACAAAAAAATCACTTTTCATTACATCTTTTACCAAAATCCATCATAATCCAATTATTAAATTACTTTTTGTAACGAAAAAGGAACAACTCCTATTAGCTGTCCCTTTTTATCTTTTATTTAACTTTCTTCTTCCAAACACCTATCATAATAGCTGAAACAATCGTTCCAATTAATATAGAAACAATATATAGCAACGGTTTATTCACTAATGCGATAACAAACAATCCACCATGCGGTGCCGGCAATGTAATTTGGAATAACATAGATAAGGCACCCGCGATACTTGAACCAACAACACAACTTACTATTACTCGAACCGGATCGGCAGCTGCAAATGGAATCGCACCTTCTGTAATAAACGATGCTCCCATAATATAATTTGTTAAACCAGATTTACGTTCTGCTTCTGTAAATTTTGTTTTAAAGAATGTGGTTGCGAATGCAATCGCAAGTGGCGGTACCATACCACCAGCCATAACTGCTGAGTGCACTCCAAAATTCTGTGCTTCTATTGCAGCAATACCAAATGTAAATGCCGCTTTATTAATTGGACCACCCATATCAATTGCCATCATACCRCCYAAAATAAGACCTAATAATATAGCATTCGTACCGTTCAAACCATTTAACCATCCTGTTAACATTTCATTTAATGCTACTACAGGCGGATTTACTACTTTTTGCATWACAACTCCTGTAATCAACAATCCAAAGACTGGATATAACAAAACAGGTTTAATTCCTTCTAACTGTACTGGTAATCCTGAAAATAATCTTTTCAATCCTAAAACAACATATCCAGCTAAGAAACCAGCAATTAATCCACCTAAAAATCCCGCATTCGCTTGTGCTGCTAAAAACCCACCTACAACACCAGGCATAAAACCAGGACGATCAGCAATAGAACTCGCAATAAATCCAGCTAAGATTGGTACAAGGAATAAAAACGCACCTGTTTTTCCTCCCCCAATAGACATTGTTTATCTGCCGCAACGATAATCGCTGTTGCGCGTTCAATATCCTCTTTCGTTAAACCGTTCTTTACACCTGTTGATCCATTCGTTTCAACTTTAATCGCAATCCCTAACTCTGCCGCTTTTGCTTTTAAACTATCCGCAGCCATATATGTGTGAGCGATACCAGTCGGACAAGCTGTAACAGCTAATACGTATGGCTCATTCCCTTCCGGCTTTGCTACTTCAACTTCTTCGTCTTCTTTTTCATTCTCTTTTTCATCAAATAAACGGAGAAGCTCATCCTCATCCTTTGCTTCTAATAATTGCTTGCGGAACCCTTCATCCATCAATAACGTAGAGAGACGAGATAACGTTTCTAAATGAGTATTATTCGCCCCTTCACTCGCAGCAATCATAAAAAACAGATGTGCAGGCTGTCCATCAAGCGACTCATAGTTGATACCGCTTACACTTCTACCAAAACAAATCGATGGTTGTTTAACGGCATTCGTCTTCGCATGAGGTATAGCAATACCTTCACCAATTCCAGTTGTACTTTGTGACTCCCGCTTTAGAATAGCTTCTTTAAATTCAGCTTTACTATTTAAACGATTAGCACCATTTAATTTCTCACCTAATTCATCTATGACAGCTTCTTTATWTGAAGCTGTCAAATTCATAATGACTGTATCCCTTTTTAATAGTTCTGTAATTTTCATATGTTGCTTCCCCCTATCGCTTAGTTACAATTACTTGCGACAATAATTCTTCTACTTTTTCTTTTTCACATAAATCAGCTGAAAATGCTGTTGCACTCCCTGTTGCAACGCCATATTGAAATGCCTTTTCAATATCTTTTGTCTGTTCATATTTACCTACAAATCCTGCAACGAGAGAATCTCCGGCCCCAACCGAATTAATTACAACACCTTTTGGAACAGTTGCTTCATATATACCTTGTGCCGTAAATAATAAAGCCCCATCTCCAGCCATTGATACGATAACATGCTCTACACCTTGTTCRAYTAATTTTCTTCCAWACGGTAAAAYRTCTTCTACTGTTGAAAKCTCYACTCCGAATAACTCACCAAGTTCATGATGATTWGGCTTTATTAAAAATGGYTTATTTTTAATTACATGYTGCAGCGCACTTCCACTTGCATCGACTACTACGCGAATACCTTTCTCAGCTCCGAGCGCTGCGATTGATTCATAAAAAGTAGTTGAGATAGATGCCGGTACACTTCCAGCTAGTACAACACAATCTCCCTGCCTCATACTTTCGATTTGTTTCATTAATTGTTCAAATTGCTCATTTGTCACATTAGGACCTTGACCATTTAATTCTGTCTCTTCTTGCCCTTTTATTTTCACATTAATTCGGGAATCACCGTCTACTTGGACGAAGTTTGTTGTTACACCTTCCGCCTGTAATACATCTTTAATAAATCGACCGGTAAATCCACCAGTAAATCCAAGCGCTACATTTTCAACACCTAAACGATGAAGAACACGAGAAACGTTAATGCCTTTCCCTCCAGGAAATTTCATATCTTTCTCTGCTCGATTTACTGCGCCTAAATCGAAGGAATTAACTTGTACTACATAATCAATAGATGGGTTTAAAGTAACTGTATAGATCATTGTTTATCAGCCTCAATTACATTGGTTTGTCTTTTATATTTTTCTAAATCAATTTCTAAATGGTTTGTAATAATATTCGCTTCTTCAACATTGGCAATTTTCGCAAATGCAACTTCTGAGAACTTACTTTCATCAATTAAGAAATATCCTTCGTTCGCAAATGTTAATGCCATTTGTTTTAAAAGTGCCTCTTCTGGATCTGGAGTTGTAAAACCAAGCTGTTCATGTACACCATTTGCTCCTAAGAAACATTTATCAAAACGGTACTTTTGCATGCTTTCCTGTGCCATAGCACCAATTAAAGCTTTCGTCCTACTTTTCATCATCCCGCCTAGTAAATATGCACGAATATTATTTTCAACTAAAGCTTCAATATGCATAAGTCCATTCGTAACGACAGTAACATCTTTATTTATTAAAAATGGAATCATTTCAAATGTTGTACTTCCTGCATCTAAATAAACGCAATCCCCTTGTTCAACAATACTAGCCGCATACTTGGCAATTTGTTGTTTTATTTGAATGTTTTTGGATGATTTTTCAATCATCGTTGGCTCC
Source organism: Bacillus sp. 05T31 (assembly GCF_056396725.1). Classification (NCBI taxonomy): domain Bacteria; kingdom Bacillati; phylum Bacillota; class Bacilli; order Caryophanales; family Bacillaceae; genus Bacillus; species Bacillus sp. 05T31. The sequence continues at coordinate 2,891 of NZ_JBFTMA010000313.1, read as the reverse complement.
TGTCCTTTTCCTGTTAAAACAGAGGCACCACCATGAACTCTTTTTAATAACCTTTGTTTTTCTAATTGTGCTAAATCACGACGAATTGTCGATTCAGAGCTTTCTGTTCTTTCAATTAATTGCTGCAATTTAACAACTTTTTGTTCTTTTACAAGTTGCAATATCATTTGATGACGTTCAGGAGTTAACATTTTCTTCACCTCTTCTTTGATTACAGTATAATGAAAACGATCACAAAAATCAACCATAAACATTCATAAATAACCAAAACCAGTCACAAACAGTTATAGACAACAAAAAAGAAACCCATTTGATTGTTATATCAAATGGGTTTCTTTTTTCGATTCACTTATAAAGAAGCTTTATATATACTTAAAACATCGTCTTTATTTAATTTTTTAAAGTTACCGAATTCACCATAAGCCATCGCTTTATCCGCCATTAAGTCAATTTCACTTTCTCTAATAGCGTAATCAGCTAATGTTACTGGAGCTTCAATTGAAGTCCAAAATTGACGTAACGCCTCAATTCCCTCTAATGCAACCTCTTTATCTGTCTTCCCATCTGTTTCTACATCGAATACACGAATAGCGAACTGTTTAAAGCGACTCACATTTTCATCTATAACATGCTTCATCCAGTTCGGGAATAGAATCGCGAGTCCGCCCCCATGCGGTATGTCATGAACAGCAGAAACTGCATGCTCAATATTATGAGTTGCCCAGTCTCCTTTTACTCCCATCGCTAAAATGCCGTTTAACGCCATAGTACCGCAATATAAAATTGTTTCCCTATGCTCATAATTTTCTAGATCACTTAAAAGCTTAGGAGCTGTTTCAATTACTGTTCTTAAAACAGATTCACAATAACGATCTTGTAATTCTGTATTCATGCCGTGATGGAAATATTGCTCTAATACGTGCGACATAATATCGACCATACCATAAATCGTTTGATCTCTCGGCACAGACGAAGTATGTAGTGGATCTAAAATTGAAAACTGAGGGAATGTAACTGGACTGCCCCAGCCGTACTTTTCATTCGTTTCCCAGTTTGTAATTACAGATCCTGCATTCATTTCAGAACCTGTTGCCGCAAGAGTGAGTACAGTACCGAACGGTAACGCCTCGCTAGCAAATGATTTTTTCGTTACAATATCCCATACATCTCCATCATATTTACTACCAGCAGCAATCGCCTTCGTACAGTCGATTACACTTCCTCCGCCAACCGCTAAAATAAATTCGACTCCATTGTCTTTACAAACTTGAATCCCTTTCTTTACTGTTGATACACGAGGATTCGGTTCAACACCTGTCAACTCAAACACTTCTGCATTTATATCCTTTAAAATAGAAATTACATTATCATAAATACCGTTTCTTTTAATACTTCCTCCTCCATATACGAGAAGAACTTTTTGACCGAACTGTGGAATTTCAGTTTTTAACTGCTCTAATTGTCCTTTACCAAAAATAAGTTTTGTTGGATTACGAAATACAAAATTTTGCATATACCTTTACCATCCCTTCCATATAAAAAGCAACTATACTTTTGTATACCATATTTTTAAAATTTCACAAACAAATTTGCTTAACAAAAAAATCCCAGCCTTCAGGCTGGGATTTTTTATTGATAATAAGGTGAGATCATTAAGTAAACAATAACACCAGATAAGCTCACATATAACCAAATCGGCATCGTCCAACGTACAATTTTACGGTGACGTGTTAATTGATTCGTAAAACCAAATACAAGTGCGAACAATGCAAGTGGTACGATAATTGCTGCAAGGATAATATGTGTAATTAARATGAWGAAATACACATATTTAATGAAWCCTTCTCCWCCRAAATGCGTTGCYGGTGCCAAGTAATGATACGATAAATATGACACACAAAATAATAAAGTCGTTGTAAATGCTGCAAGAATAAAACCACGGTGCATTTTTACATTCTTTTTAATAATAGAGAATAAAGCTGCTAATAAAAATACAAACGTAAAACTATTAAAAATTGCATTTAACATTGGTAAGATAGTTACATCAAAATGTAATTCTCCTTCATAGCCAACAGGTCCAAAGAACAAAAATAAAATAATCGCGTTTACAATTACAGAAAGCGTTATCACAATAGGAGCATAGCTTTTCTGATTTGTTGATTGATCCACCAAATTGGTCACTCCTCGAAAAGAAACCAATCATAAGAAATCGAAACCACATATAAATCTCCTCCTTGTATTTAGCTTAAAAAGCGTTGGCTATATTACAAGTTGGATGGCATTCTTCTTCGTCACTTTCCTTCTTCTTCACAATCGCCGTTATAAAACGAATCATAAAGAATATAACAAAAGGAAATTGTTTGTAATTTACATTGGCATAGTTTTGCAACGGCTCACGTTGCAAAACGGACGGGGATGAGAAGGAATAGAACATACCTTGCTCTTCCATATATACAATTACAATTTTCATGCAAAATAATATCCCAAGAAACGAAACAATGTCTTGCCATTCTGTCGTATATAACAGGTTATACAGCTCTAATACGTACTCTTCCATCATCATCCCCCTTCCTTTTTTACCATTCTGCTCTCCTTCATATAAAAAGTCAAGAAAAAAGTTTATATTCACTATGACAATAGTAATTACTTGTTTCTATGTTTATATATGATTCTTTTATAGCAATGATTGGGTGTAACTCTCTTCCAAAACAATAAATTAGAATCGAACGGATTCTTCATTTCTATTTTTAAGACTCAAAGCTGAACTAGTTTTATTTCTATTGTTGTATTTTAGTAATTTTCTTACTGCTACCACTCTATTTTTAAGACTCAAAGCTGAACTAGTTTTATTTCTATTGTTGTATTTTAGTAATTTTCTTACTGCTACCACT
>NZ_JBFTMA010000312.1:0-4642 GCF_056396725.1 Bacillus sp. 05T31 | reverse complement strand
GTTAACGCATTAATCGCAACATCAGTAGTTGGTAGCGTCGCTTTCATCGCTTCTTTATTCGGTGACGGTGTTGTATACATTTGGTTATTAAATGCTTCTGGGATGTCAGGATTTATTGCTTGGGTAGGGATTGCTATTAGTCATTACCGTTTCCGAAAAGCATATATTGCCCAAGGAAAAGATTTAAAAGATTTACCATATAGAGCAAAATGGTTCCCGTTCGGTCCAATCTTTGCATTTACACTTTGTGTCATTGTCATTTTAGGACAAAACTACGGAGCCTTTACGGGAGCATCTATCGATTGGAACGGTGTACTTGTTTCTTACATCGGTTTACCACTCTTCTTAGTACTATGGCTAGGTTATAAATTTACTAAGAAAACGAAAGTAATTCCACTTGATAAATGTGAACTGAAATAAAGTAAAACGAGCAAACAAATTTGTTTGCTCGTTTTTTATTGCAATGCTTCTCCCTTCCCTATTGCCACTGTTTTTGCAATAATAGAGGAAATATAAATAAAGGTTGGGATCACATGAACATTCAGATTACTGATGAAGCAAAAGCAGCTATACATAGACTAGAACGTGAAGACAAAAAGATCATTCGCATTAGAGGAACAATGACAAACTCTTGCAGCATTTTTGTTGATGTTGATTTAATTTGGGATACATATCATGCAGATGATGTTGTATATGAAGATGCAGAGCTTATCGTACAAATGGATTCATTCACGACAGATTACACTGGTGATACGGTGAAACTTGATTATAAAACGACAGGTTTTAGTATTACGACTCCTAGTGAGACTTTGGTGTATGGATTGTCGATTAAAAAATAAACATTGTTTTTATCCGACCAATGGGGTGAAAAAATGGGCAAATACGTTCCATTAAAATTTTTATTCAACGAAGAATTAGCAGGACAAATGGCTGATTCTATTTGTAAACACGATCCCAATTTCTCTAAAAGAAATTTTGTAGCTTCTGTTACATGTAAAGTTGAAAATTTAGAGTTAAAGCAACGTGTAGAAGTAATAGCAGATGCATTACAAAAAGATTTTAATGAAGCAATACATATATTACTGAAAACATTAGGACCAGAAAATACAACAGAAGTAGGCACATTTACAAACGGATACGTGTACATGCCTATTGCAAAATACGTTGAAAAATATGGGCTTAACGATTTTGAATCCTCATTCAACGCAATGTATGAAATAACAAAAAGGAATACTGCTGAATATGCCATTCGTCCTTATCTTGAAAAATACCATGAAGACACACTAGACATATTGCAACAGTGGATTCATGACGAAAACAGCCACATTAGGAGATTAGTTTCAGAAGGTACTAGACCAAGACTTCCTTGGGCAAAAAAAATAGGAGCTCTGAAAGGTGACTTCAGAAATAATTTAAAGCTTCTTGAGCCATTAATGAATGACCCTTCTAAGTATGTTCAAAAATCTGTAGCCAATCACATTAATGATATTACGAAAGAAGATAACGAACTCGTTTTTCAATGGTTGCAACAATTACTCGATAAAAACCATCCTGTTAATCCTTGGATTATGAAACATGGATTAAGAACGGTGATAAAAAATGGCACTTTACCAAAAGATTTTTGTTTTTAAGTATTTTAAACAAAAACGCTTATACTTCAAAAATGAAGTATAAGCGTTTTTTCCTTTTGAATAAAGCAATTATAAACGTAAAAAGTGCTTTAAAATTCTTCTTTATACCTTTATTTTACTAGCTCTTCTATGTTATTACTTTTCTTGATTTTTTCTGATGATAGCCAGAGTGAATAACTTGTTCCATCCTTGTTCCTTAAAAATATGTTAAATTCCTTATTATATAGTTCTTCTTTAAGAATAGTGACTACTTTTCTCAAATCCTCTATTACATATGAATCATTTCTATATTTTATCTCACTGTCATTGAAAACTAAAGTCAATTCATACTCTAGACAATTGCCGTCTTTCGGGTGTGAACAAGTAATATCTTCCATTCCAAAACGATCATTTTGAATTTCATTTAACCTTTCGCCTACTTTTGTTTCAGTTTGAATCAAATATGTCCAATAACCGCTTACGGTGTTTTTCATTGTCAAAAACAGTTCTTCTTTCGTTATAGCTTTTTGCACATTATAAAAAGGTAAGCCTATAGATTCACCATTATAATCCTCAATTTCAAGTTTTGTTATCTTTCTATTACTCTTCTGAATGAATTGGATTAGAGCATATAAACGATCTAATTCTTTTGATTCAAATTGACTGTAATCAATCTTGTCACTCGTTTTTAAAGTTAATAATAACTTATCAGTTGGTTTCTCCTCTATATAATCATCATCCACTATATATTGAAAAACATTTTTATTTTCAGGTTCCACGTAACCTAATTTTTCAATTTCTTCTAGCATTGGTTTAAATTCCTTATATTCCTCATATGTTTTTTTCCCGTATTGATATTCATCACCTTTTATTGTTGAATATAAGATGCCATCTACCTCTACTCTAAATTGAATATTTTTGTTATTTTTCGCTTGAACAGTATGGTATGTATGTCCCATATTCCCTTCATGTATAGCACCCCAATCTGTTACAACCACATCAATTCCGTGCTTTTTTTTCACATATTTTTTCACCTGATCTTCATCTTCATAATTACAACCACTTAAACATAAGAAACACAACACTAGCAACATTACATTTTTCATTCTTTTCATCTAGCCCCTTACCCTTTTTTCCTAAAAATAAAATATTCCATATATAAACAATACTAAATTATCGAATGTTTTCAAACAATTAAAACGTTTTTATATTCAGTTTATATATCTATTTCTTGTATTAATAAAAATATCCCCATAGATAAGTACATCCAAAGGGATAAAACGGTTCCACTTTTTTATAAACAGTACGACTTTATTGTTATGTAACAGAAATGTGAAATATCATATTTCACAAAATATCTTGGCAAAATGCAGTTTCACTGTATAACCCCATCCAAAATTTGATCGTACTTTCACCTTCCCTAATAACTTCAAAGGATTTTTACTCGATACTCCCGAATATATAAATAACCATTCTCGCAAGGAGCTAATTTATATGAATCTATTCGAACACGAAACATAAAACCGTTCCACTTTAATAAGAGGTCCTCCCTTTTTCTTTTCTTACTATATCATTTATTAACGAAATAGGAGGACAACAATATGAAACGTGATTCATTATTTTCAGCACTATTAGAAAGTGCAAAGACTAACTTTAGCGGCTGGGATTTCTCTTTCATTTCAGAAACTGGCCGTATGAATAGCGAGCCCCTAYCATGGTCRTACGGTAGCACTGCTTTCCARCTTATGCARCRYGCAAARTCAATGCTAGATATGGGWACTGGYGGCGGAGAGTTTTTATCTATGTTACAACCGTTCCCGCCAACTATTTATGCGACTGAGGGCTATGCTCCGAATGTCCCAATTGCACGAAAGAAATTAGAACCTTTAGGGGTTACAGTCGTAAAAGTGACTGATGATACTGCTTTACCATTTCAAGATGGTCAGTTTGATTTAATTGTGAATCAACATGAATCCTATTCTGCTTCTGAAGTAAAAAGAATTCTTTCTCCAAATGGTATATTCCTTACTCAACAAGTCGGTGGTCTTGATTGTGCTGAGCTTAATGAGTTGTTTGGCACACCGCTGAATAGCGAATTTTCAAGTTGGTCACTCAAAACGGCATGTAATGAACTAAGGGAGAATGGATTTACTATTTTAGATGCGAAAGAAGAGTTCCCTCTTCAGCGTTTTTATGATGTCGGTTCTGTTGTCTATTACTTAAAAGCAATCCCGTGGCAAATCCCTGATTTTACAGTAGATAGCTATACCGAGGAATTGTATCGTATACATGAAATTATCTTACAAAAAGGATATTTCGATGTGAAGCAACACCGCTTTATTATTAAAGCAATTTATGAAGAGTAAAATTGAATTATCATTCCCTACAAAAAAGCCAAATTCCAATAAAGGATTTGGCTTTTTCTTATTATTTTAACGCATCTTTTCCTATTGAGAAACGGGATATTTTTCATTTCGTTTTTTCGTATCATCTTCTGTCAAAAGTGTAGTTGTGTAATCAATAATATTCCGGTTATCATATGTGAATRTATGCTCTAAATTGTTKTCYTCWYTTAATAMTSTYGGTAAATATCTTTGCAAATTGCTAACTACMCCTCTATTATCACCATCTAATATCCAATCAATTGACTTCCATTCTAATATWCCTTCATCAGCGCTTACTGGTGTATCAATATGTACTCCATCTGGTAAATCAGCAAGGAATACATACATTCCCTCGCTACCCCGAGGTTCGTCTTTAACTTTAAAAATAACATTCCCTTTATACGTTACACTTGGAAGCTCTATTCCCGTTTCCTCAAAGGTTTCTCTAATGACTCCTTCGTATGGCGTTTCATACTCTTCTATTTTCCCTCCGACACCATTCCACATTCCCATTGTCGGCTTCTTGTTTCTATTTAGTAGAAGTATTCTATCTCCTTTTCTAATGAAGCAAATTGTGTACTTATACATACGATCATTTCCTTTCATTTACATCTTCTTTTGTAAGCAATTCATTTTCCACATGTGTTA
>NZ_JBFTMA010000311.1:0-6291 GCF_056396725.1 Bacillus sp. 05T31 | reverse complement strand
AATTAATAGATTATTAGGTTTGTAAATCATTTCATCTAGTTTTTCAATTATATTACTAAAATTTGTCATGTAAACGCACCTTTTTTATTTTCCAGTATACCAAGAACATTCGTTCTTGTATATTAAACTTAAACAAATGTTGGCTTTGAATAGTCTTTCAAAGATTATTTTATCTACTCCATCCATAACTTCAAATTTACTTTTATAGTATTTATTACATTACTCTTCCAATTCCTTGTATTCTTCATTATTTCATTATTTCATTATTTCATTAATATATTAATAAAAAACGAGGTACATATTACATGAATCCATCCAAAATTGACTTCGGCTCCATAGAGCAACCTTTATTCCTATTAATTTTATATCTTATCGCAATTCTTTTAACACTCGGCATTACATTTAGTATATGTCATTCCCTTTTACTAAATTTAAATGCACCGAGATGGGTAGCAMAACTGTTAGCTATCGTATTAACTCTAGGTGTTGCTTATCAAGTGTTTATGAACTTATTTTAATATATTACCAATTTAACACCTTTAACTAAAAGGCCCTACCATAAGGTAGAGCCTTTTTTAAAAAAATAGTCCATAAATCACAAACATGTCTTTTATTTTATTGGAGATGGGAATCTTGCAGCTTCAAAATGCGTACTAATAAACCCTGGATCATTTTGTATAATCAGTCCATCTACATCACTCTCAGCAAAAATTTCAACTACATCTCCTGCATGTAATTGAAGTATTGTTGAAACAGCTACGACATTTGCAAAATTGGGTGGACCAAAAAAGTCATTATCTATCGCTATAGCTGGATTATCATTTACCCGAATTTCTACACGCGCTCTATAATTCGTATTACTATCATTAGGTGCAAAGCTGATTGTACCAATAATAGAATAAACCCCTCTAGTCTTCGGAATAAAATCTGAYGTTACTGGATTATATTCATYCGCTAAATCAAACTGTTCATTTTGGAATAATACTTTAACAAAAGTATTTGCAGTGACATTTTGATYTACTGTACTAACCGCTCTAAAAGCAGATGCCCTTACAAGTTTATCTTTCTCATTATCACAACACTTATCGTAATAATCTGTACTCTTCTTACAACAAGTATGCTTTGTCTTTTTATAGCCATTGCAATGCTTACAATAATAATAAGACATATTTATATCCCCTTTCTAAATCTATTGTTGTATACTATGCAAAATAAATTTAAAAAGTTTGGACGAGCTATTGCTATTATGAAATTAAAAAACTCCACCGAAAAGCAGAGTTAATAAAATTTTTTCCTTTTTAATATTTATACAATTGGAGATGGGAATCTTGCAGCCTCAAAATGAGAACCGTCTTCTGTACTACTAATAACCCCATCTATACTACTTTGTGCAAAAATCTCGACAATATCACCTGCATGTAATTGAAGTATTGTTGAAACACTTACGACATTACCGAAATTTATTGGACCAAAAAAGTCGTTATCTATAGCAATTGCCGCATTTCCATTCACTCGAACTTCTACACGCGCTCTATAATTTAAATTTGTATCGTTCGGAAAGAAACCAATCGTCCCAATTACGGAATAAACTCCTCTAGTCTTCGGAGTAAAATCTGATGTTGCTGGGTTATATTCGTTCGCTAAATCAAATTGTTCATTTTGAAATAATACTTTAACAAAAGTATTAGCTGGAAGGTTTTGATTAACTGTATTTACAGCTCTAAAAGCAGATGCTCTTACAAGGTTATTCTCCTTATGATCGCAAGAACAGTCATCACATCTTTTACCGCACTTATTATAATAATTACTTCTTTTTTTACAGCAATCATGATTTTTCTTTTGGTAACTCTCACAATTCTTACAGTAGTAATAACAAGACATATATAGTGCTCCTTTCTAATCTACTACTGCATAATATGTATGCTAGACATGGAAAGTTTGGACAGGTTATTGCGATTACAAAAATAAAAATGCTCCACCATAAGGCAGAGCGAGGAGAAAGTATAACTTTTAAAAACAAAGCACTCATGTAATATTCYGGTTAAATCAGTAATACAAATTATCTAGTTTCATCAACTCGGATTTTCAGAAAAAACTCCTYYGTRCGATTTTATTATTATTRAATAGATTATATTGTTCAGTGARATATGYAATATTTCATATTTTRTTATTTCAATATTCYTTTATTATCGTTGAGTTGTAAACATTCTCTTAAAAACACTTTAAAATCAACACTTACTCTATAGCAAATACTTTTTCATCCTTCAGAATTACCTGTAAGCATTATATTCAAATATTATTATTGTAAATTATTGACCTGTACAAACGTATAATTTTTGTGTATTCTATGGACAAGGAGTAAGGTAAGAGTTACTCTTTGCCATTTTAGGAAAGGCCCTGTTGGAGACAACAGGGCCTTTTTTCATAAACTAAATCGGTAAGATCCCCTAACTAGTAAGCTTTCTTTACCTAAACATCATGCATTTCTTTTTGCATACACCGCTACTCTTCTTCGACTGTTTCGTTTACAATCATCAGACACTATTTAACAGTACATAGTTCATTTATCCAGCACTTTCAAAACAGCTTGTACACCGTTAAAATACTTCATGCACTACAAATAAATTATCCGTTCTTGTACAGGATGAGTATAAATTTTGGAATGTCCTGATATTAAATTACTTACAAGGTTTCATACCACTTATACTTTTGGAGACGGGAATCTTGCAGCTTCAAAATGTGTACTATCTTCTACATTACTAATAACTCCAGCTACGCTACTTTGTGCAAAAATCTCGACTAAATCCCCTGCACTCAATTGAATTATGGATGAAACAGCTACAACATTAGCAAAGTTTATTGGACCAAAAAAATCATTATCTATTTCATAGACACCATTTATCAAACACTCCATGTTTCTTCACCCCTTGAATATTTTTTAAATAAAAATACATACTATTTTCAAGCCGTCGTATCCACGGCTAGTACTTCTTTCTTTTGTTACAGTAGTAAGCAGGCAGGTTCTTCACCTATCTGCTTTCTCTGTATATTTTTTTAGATATCGAAAATACTACCTACAAGCTGTTTGAACTAKCAGCTTCACTCTTCTTGTAATGGGAAAGCAAWTTATCACAATTRRCTAACTCATTCRACTMACWGGCAGACAACYAAAATTGTTRTCTGCTTTKTGTATGRRATTTTWYATTTTRCATATACTASTTTTGAGCCTGTTTACCAACGCAAGCCATTTTGGTGTTTTGAATTCCGACTAAGCTTTTATGTTGCATAGATTATTACATCTTTGACAACACTGGTTAAAAGCGCGTTTTCTGGTTATTCGTAGTTCTAGTCCAGAATAATTTTCCTCCTATAAAGGACAGCAGGTACGACTGCTCGTCCTTTTTTATTGCCCCAAATACTTTTGTAACAATTCCAACGCTTCATTAATGCTCCCATTTAAATCATCAAGTTCAGCATCTTCTGGACACTCCTGCAAAATCACTACCGCTCGACTTATGACATCTTGTAACTTTTCGATATCGATAGAAGTTGTAATAATTCCCTCTTGTTCTTGCGGATCAGCTTTGCCGTAGCCATTGTGCATGGACATCGGGTTTTCTAGCATCTAGCTCACCTCCTTAAAAAATGCAGGATTTTCCTTTCCATTATCGAATTAGTAATGTTTGAAAAGGGGGTGTAATATGGCAGAAATTAAAGTAGGACTTACACAATTTTTAGACTTCACACTGAAAAGTAGTGCAGCTAAAACAAACTTTGTAAAAAATCTAAAATCTCAACCGGAATACCAACCAGCTTTTGATTACTGGAAACAATTACGAGATACTGTTATTAAATTTCATCAAAATGAACTACCTTTTGAATGTTTCGAAACATTAGTGCAAACGGTTGATCAGAAGAAAAAGCAAAACTACATTGATGTCATAAAACAGTACAAAAAATTTATTAAAAACAACGACGTCTCTTGGTTCGATCCAGGTAAATCACATTGGATATCAGATGATTTAATCGTCCGCTCATCACCTGAACTCGGTTTGCTCATTAATGATGAGCCGCATCTTATCAAACTGTTTTTCAAAGGAAAAAAAGAGCGAATTGATAAATACAACATCAACTCAACGCTGACATTATTAAACGAATCGACATTTTCAAATGAACATAACGATGTGAATTATACGGTTCTTAACATCCAAAAGAACAGAATGTATACGAATAACTCTATTAATAATGATCATTTAATAGCGCTTGAATCAGAAGCTAACCAGCTTTGTTATATATGGAATAAGATGTAAAGAGTACTATTCATCTCTTTCAATACCTTTTCCATGCATAATTTGGACACAATTTTCACAGATCCTATCAGTTTCATTTAATTGAGCTATTACATGTGGAATGCGTAAAGGTGAAATCTTAGGTCTACAATGGAAAGAGATTGCTGATTTTACCTGACATTACTTTAATGGCAATAAATGACCATCTGCAAAAAATCTCTGAGGAAAAAGAGCGATATGATGAAAGCTATAATGATTACGATTTGGTCTGCCGTTTCAGAAGTTTGACACAGCTCTGGAAAAAGCTTATAAAGAAAAGTGAGGTTCCYGATATTCGGTTCCATGTTCTGTGTTCTGAGACATACTCGTGTAACAATTATGTTAAAACAAAGTATACATCCGAAGATTGTAAGTGAACGATTAGGACATAAAAGAGTAGGTATCACATTGAAAACCTACTCACATRTTGTACCAGGMCTTCAGGAAACTGCGGTGGATCRATTTGCAAACGAATTATTCGGAAAGAAAAACTTTTGTTAGAAGTTTTCGTTTCTAGGCAAAAACACCGCCTAAATAACCCCAAATATTATAAGTGAAAAAGGAGMAACAAACATGAGAGAAATCAARGCTGAACAAGAATTCAAAGACATCATCGCAAGCGAGGAGCCAGTAGTTGTYAAGTTCTTTACTACATGGTGCCCAGATTGCGTGCGTATGGACAACTTTATCGGAGATGTAATGGAAGAGTTCAATAAATTTGAATGGTATTCTATTAATAAAGATGAGTTCCCAAGTATTGCTGAAGAGTATCAAGTAATGGGTATTCCAAGCCTACTTGTATATCAAAATGGCGAAAAGTTAGGTCACTTACATAGTGCAAATGCAAAAACGGAAGAGCAAGTTACTGAGTTTTTAGAAGCATACTAAAAAACGAAAAACCTCTGAAAAATCATCAGAGGTTTTTTTCGTTTTCAAATTGTTCTTTGCCTTTGTCTCTTTCTGGAAAGTGAATATTATAATGCTTTCTCCTCTTCTTATTGAAGAATTTTGTTATCATTTCTTATATATTACTCACATGAGGAATTACAAAGAGTCATTTTGCGAAAAATATATATGAAAAAAATTTTGAGAATCATTATTCTCGCCCTCTTTCCATTTGCCATAATCATCATTAATTGTTTAATAAAGTGAAACTTTAATCAGTGGGGTTTTTGTTCATCCCCCACTGATTATTAGTTGAACCAATCGGGTGTTTACGGGCAGTTGATCTCCCACCTAACTTCTTTTCTCCAACTGAATTTTGAGGTGGGGGTCTTACTGCCCGTTAATGCGGGATAAATTTCCACTTTGTACTTTTCAACATATTTTTCCTTAACGAAACTTTGTTATCCCCTTCTTAAAAAGCTATAAAACGTCAACAATGTTTGTATAGACCCACACGAGTTTCGTTTGATACTCTATGTATAGAAAGAAATTCCTTGTAGAAAGGCGAGTGATTAAAATGGATTCTCTTTCTCATAAAGAAGCTGATAAAGGTGCTATTGTCAGCATTATAGCCTACATATTTTTATCCTCTATGAAAATCATCATCAGTTATATTACCCTCTCTAGCGCATTACGTGCTGACGGTTTGAATAACTTAACGGATATTGGTGCTTCTTTAGCAATATTAATTGGCCTGAAAATTTCTCGTAAGCCTCGTGACCCAGATCATCCATATGGGCATTCGCGTGCAGAACAAATCGCATCACTTGTTGCTTCCTTTATTATGGCAACGGTCGGATTAGAAGTTGTTATTAGTGCAATTCAGTCGTTTTTCAATCCGAAACATGCAGCACCTAATGTACTTGCTGCATGGGTGGCTTTATTTTCTGCTGTCGTTATGTACGGTGTATACAAGTATACGAAAAAGATTGCAATGCGAACAAAAAGTAAATCATTAGAGGCTGCTGCAAAAGATAATTTATCAGATGCTCTTGTAAGTATTGGTACAGTAGTAGGT
>NZ_JBFTMA010000310.1:0-4648 GCF_056396725.1 Bacillus sp. 05T31 | reverse complement strand
AAACATTAGTAGAAGCTCTACGTGCAGCATTTTATTTAGGTTTTTACCATGATGAATTAAGCAAATTAAATGAGCGTAGCTACCATGATAAATGTTTACCGGCTTTAAAAACAATTGCAAAAAATCCGAATTTCAAACTTGGTACATCAGAACAAAATAAAGTTATTTCATCATACGGAAAATTAATTGGAAATGCATCGGCTGATGTTGAAACGGTTTTATATGCCGGTGAAATTTTTAAACAATATAACGATAATCTTGCAACTTTCATTGAAGACCGAACAAAAGGAGACGCTATATATGAGTTGATGAAGGGAATTGACTTTGATATTCAGACGGATATGTACACGACTGGAAAAGAGCCGAAAGATACGATGTGGTATCGAAATATCGATAACTTTATTAATGAAGTAAATCGTTTCGCACTAATTGGTACTGTATCAGATAAAAATGGATGGTTAATTAATAACGGAATTTACTATGCTGGCCGACTAGGCAAGCTTCATAGTACGCCGACAAAAGGACAACAAGTTGTTACAGACGCAATGCGAATTTATCCATATTTAGGAGAGCAATATTTTGTTGCGGCAGAACAAATTACTACAAATTACGGAGGAGTAGATGCGAACGGAAAAACAATAAATTTAGATCAAATTCGAGACGATGGTAAAAAGAAATATTTACCGAAAACATATACGTTTGATGATGGAGCAATTGTCTTTAAAGCAGGTGATAAAGTTAGTGAAGAGAAAATTAAGCGACTATACTGGGCGGCAAAAGAAGTACGCTCTCAATTTTATCGTACAGTTGGTAGTGATAAACCACTTGAAAGTGGACATGCTGATGATGTGCTAACGATGGTTATTTATAATAGTCCAGATGAATATCAATTTAATCGTCAATTGTATGGATATGAAACGAATAATGGTGGAATGTACATTGAAGGAAGCGGAACGTTCTTTACATATGAACGTACACCAGAGCAAAGTATTTATAGTTTGGAAGAATTGTTCCGCCATGAATTTACGCACTACTTACAAGGAAGATACGAGGTTCAGGGATTATGGGGCCAAGGAGAAATGTATCAAAATGAACGTTTAACATGGTTTGAAGAAGGGAATGCAGAGTTCTTTGCGGGTTCAACGCGATTAGATAGTGTAGTACCACGAAAAAGTATAATTGGTGGATTATCTTATGATCCTGCGAAACGTTATACAGCAGCACAAACATTAAATGCGAAATATGGAACGTGGGATTTTTATAACTATTCGTTTGCATTGCAATCATATATGTATAATAAACGTCCTGAAATGTTCGATAAAGTGCATGATTTAATTCGTGCATATGATGTTTCTAGTTACGATGCATACCGTTCTGCATTAAGCAAAGATAATAAATTAAATGAAGACTATCAATCTTATATGCAAATGCTTATTGATAATCGTGATAAGTATACAATTCCACAAGTATCAGATGAGTATTTAACCCAGCATGATCCAAAATCGCTTTCGGATGTTACGTCAGAGATTACAAATGAAGCAAAGTTAAAAGATGTGAAGGTAACAAAAAACAAATCACAATTCTTTAATACATTTACACTACAGGGGACATATACAGGAAGTGCGGCAAAAGGAGAAATTGAGGACTGGAAAGTGATGAATGAAGCAACAAATGATATGTTGAAACGTCTTTCAGGAAAAGAGTGGACGGGATATAAAACATTGACTGCTTATTTTGTAAATTACCGTGTTAATAATGCTGGACAATTTGAATATGATGTTGTACTTAGCGGGCTGAATACGGAAGAAGATACGGCTGTAGAAAAAGAACCGAATAATTCATTTGATACAGCGAATCCACTATCTTTGAACACTTTATTAAGAGGAAACTTAAGCGATCAAGATCAGGGGGATAGATTTGTTATCGATGTAAAGGATCCAAAAGATTTACAAATTACCGTTACGAACGAACAAAACATTGGATTGAACTGGGTGTTATATTCTGAATCAGATTTAGATAATTATGTAACTTATGCAACAAAACGTGATGGAAACAAATTGCTTGGAAATTATAATGCGAAGCCAGGGAAATATTACTTAAGTGTATATAAGTATGGCGGTGGAACAGGGAATTATACAGTGCAAGTAAAATAATTTACTATAGTTTGTTTTGAAAGGCTACTTATCGCATTTTTTAGTTAAATAAAGTATTTAATGTTAAACATTAAACTACTTCAATATACCCCTGTTCTATAATTAGAACAGGGGTATATTGGTTTTATATTTTTAAATTATATAACCTCATTGGATTTTGACAAGAAAATAATTAATATAGATTTGAATTCTCATTCGTAAAGCATGTTTTAATCTTCTTAATGCTCTTTCATTTTTGTCCCAATGCTTGTTTTCAAATCAGTTGATACTTGATCGAAATACCCCAAAACTATCTTCCTAATATCATCGGATATAACGTTCAAATCACTAGCTAAATTTTCAACAAGGTGTTCTTTCTCTATTTGTGTTAACTTTTCATAAAATTCACCAGCCTGCCCAAAGTCATCTTGCTTAGTTATAGAAGTTCTTTCAAGTGTGCCTTCAACGTATCTTCCGTCACCGCTAGTTGCTTGATTAGCAGGTGTCCAATCTTGCTGTTGGTTGATCGCTATTTTACGAAATTCAGGTCCAATTCTTCTTCTTTGAGAATCACTATAAATGTTAGCACGCCCTTGCAGCATTTTATCRTCTGATAGTTCTGCACCGTCTAGTAAATTAGAAGGGGAGAATGCGACTTTTTCTACTTGTTCTTTATAGTTTTCAGGATTTTTATTTAATACCATTTTGCCAACTGGTATAAGAGGATACTCCTTTTCATCCCATACTTTTGTATCATCTAAAGGGTCATAAGAAAGGTGTGTTTCATCTTTAGGATCCATGAGCTGGACATATAAACCATATTCCACTGCTTTACCAGCCTCAATTGCATCGTATAAATCTTTCCCGCTATAATCAGGATTTTCGGCGGCCAGTTTATTTGCTTCCTCACCAGTAATGAATTGTACACCTTCAAATGGATACCAATGATACTTTACATACTTTCGATAACCTTGAGCATTTCTCCAAACATATGTATTTACACTATGTCCTGGGATGTGGCGAAGACTTTTTGCCGTACCAGCATCAGAGTATAAACGGACAACAAAGTGAATGGATTCGGGTGCTCTAGCAACAAAACGCCAAAATCTATTAGGGTCTATTAAGTTATTTTTAGGTGAAGGCAACAACGCTTTAATCGTTTCAGGGAATCGCATCGGATCACGAACAGAGAAGACAGGAAGATGATTACATAAAAGATCAAAAACACCTTCTTTTGTATAAAATTTTGTAGAAAAACCACGTACATTTCTAGAAGTATCAGGTGTT
Organism: Bacillus sp. 05T31; assembly: GCF_056396725.1. Lineage (NCBI taxonomy): Bacteria > Bacillati > Bacillota > Bacilli > Caryophanales > Bacillaceae > Bacillus > Bacillus sp. 05T31. The sequence continues at coordinate 1,229 of NZ_JBFTMA010000310.1, read as the reverse complement.
CCTTTCGTACTAACAGCTAATGAAAACCGTACCATAACAGGAACCTTCTCATTTGAATGTTGTAAAAAGCTCAGTTTTGTATGTTCAGACATCGGATATATCGTTTGGAAATAACCGAATGCACCGTAACCTTTTACATGAACAGGTCTTTCTACAATTTTTTCGTGAATAAACTCTTGTAACGTCTCGTGCAGTACACTATCTTGCTTTAAAACAGGTCCACGTGAACCAACTGTTTGAGAGTGAAGTTTAGCTGGTTCATTAAGTTCTCGATTTTTATTTAAGTCTTCTCCTAATAAAGATTGCCTCTGTTTATCATATTTTTCATTCATCGATATAGCCTCCAAATCTTTTTTGTCCATTGTTACTAAATATGAGTTTATAGCGTTGATTATGTATGACACGCAAAGTCCAAAATGGTAACAGACCGCTAGATGAAAAAAATGCGCATGTAGTGGACCTGTTGAAATAGAAGAAATTATGGAAAAATGAATATCGGGAAGAGAAATAACACGTTTTAGTAAAAAGGTGGAAGAGAACCACTATTAAAATTTCAATCTTAAAATTAATTTAAAAATGACTTTATAGATAATGAACATGAAAAACAGGGAAAATAACTAGGAGGAATTTAAAATGTCGGATTGGTTTCAATTAGATAAAGAATATATGATGCCTACGTATTGTCGTACGAAGGTTGCAATAGAAAGAGGAGAAGGGTGCAAGCTTTATGATGTGGATGGTAAAGAGTATGTAGATTTATTTTCTGGTGTCGGAGTAAACGTATTAGGGTATAATCACCCGAAAATCGTGCAAACGACAATGGAACAAGTTACGAAATCTCTGCATCTCCCATTTCATTTTTTAAACCCAGTTGCGATTGAGTATGCAAAGAAATTAGTTGATTGCTCTTTAAAAAATGGAAAAGTCTTTTTTACAAACTCTGGTACGGAAGCGACAGAAACAACGTTGAAATTAATTGATAAATATAGAGCTAATACGCATGAGGAACGTGAAGGAATCGTAGTGCTGAAGAATAGCTTCCACGGGCGTACGTTAGGGGCACTTCATTTTACGAGACAAGTAAGTGTATATCAAAATTTCCCTAAAACATCGATTCCTGTATATGAAGTAGAGCGCGAGAATATAGAGGAATTAGAAGAAACAATTGTTAAAGAAAATCCAATTGCGATTATGCTAGAGCCTGTATTAGGTAGCGGGGGGATATACCC
>NZ_JBFTMA010000309.1:0-12673 GCF_056396725.1 Bacillus sp. 05T31 | reverse complement strand
GGTCAAATGCTGGGACGTTATCCCGGATAATTTGCCACCATTCTTCTGGTACAGGTGGTCTTGACCAATGTTTTGGATCGGATAAATCCGAAGATTGCGTCGGCATAATTATCGTTCCTTCTTCTGTAACAACTTTCATTAACGCTTCTACTACGGCCACTGCACCGCCTGATATCCAACCGATTGAACTTAATGAAGAATGTACAATAACTGTCATTCCCTTTTCTATCCCTAATGCTTTTAAATCATTTGTAATTGTTTCAATTGTATTTGGAAATTGTGTATTGGCCACTATGTCATTCATTTTCACGATTGTTCCCCCATTTTGCTTTAAACTAATACATAAATATATTATCATATTTTTCTTAATTTTTAACATAATCATTTAGATTACTATACACCTACACTCTTAATTTAAACTTTATACTCATATGAAAGAGCCCCTCACAAATGATGGGCTCTTTGTTAATTACTTTTTAATTCAACTGTTGCTACCCTTCAATCGTAACCCCAGTAAACATTGATAAATTCCCGGTTATTCTTTCTCCTACTCGTAAAAACAGTCCTGCTGCTCTTCCGCTAATACAATGAGAACCGATAAGWAGTTTACCAGTATACGGTCCATCCCATGTATCAATTGTATAATCAGGCATATCTACGTATTGCTGATATATTTTTCGTTGTTCAAAATAATACTCTGTTTGATCTTCAGCTAATAGTTCATCATTTTCGTATATAGATACTCTGCCGCCTCCGCATCCAAGTTATAGGAACTTAAATAATCGTCTAATTAGCTCAGATTATTGATTTAATACGAATTAAGGACTCAATCGATAGTTTATTGAGCTAGCTACTTGTTGTGCCAAATGCATTTTTCATTACATATTTGCACTTCCATAATTGATCCCCATATATTATCATCTGTGCCACACTACTCTCTGAGGGACCTTACCTACTAAGAGCACTACTTAAAGGTGCTCTTTTTAATTTTTTTGAATAAATCTTCAAATTTTGTCCATACTTTAAATACGCCAATTTATAACAATTGATTTCTCCTTTAAAACGGGGCAGTTAGCTTTTGCTAGCTGCTCTTTTGTTTGAAATTAAAATAGCTTATTTTTTCATCTTTTAACTGGACAAGCATAATACTAGCATTTTCTACGCGCACCTTCTTCATCTCTGCTATATTATGAAAACTTGTATTATTTTCTAACTAACTCAATTTATTGATTTAATAAGAGTTATAAATTTAATGGGTAACTTTAAGGAAGGAATTAGATAGTTGTTTATATTTAAAAATAAATTTTTAATTCTTTCTATTAACTTCTGTATATGCTGTTTCATTTTCCTTTAAATACTTATAAGGTTTGTATGTACATGGTTCATATAGAAGGTTCTAATGCAAATAATAAATAAAGATTACAAAATCAGAAACTCCAAATGAAATCCGCTTTTAAGTATTCATTTCAAACGCCTTTTTATAGATTATTACTATCAGTATGCTTAAGGTCACTAGATTGATTTTATATATTTTTTACACCAGAACAAAAAAATATCATAAAATATAATGAAAAACAAATATCTATATGCATTGTTGTATTTCATACAATTCATATCCATTTTAAATTTCGTGAATTTATTTCAAACAAAAAAGAAATTCTACTCATTCCTTCACTGTTTGTGCGCAAAAAATTCAGCTATATAACTTTCTTATATTATTTTAAAAATCACTATATTCTTCTCCTCCCCTCATGTAAGCTCTATTTACAGGTATTCATTATTAATAATGAACAAATAAACTTATCTATTAAAACGGTTTTATACATGATGATATTTTATAGTTAGTTATCATTAACCAAAAAGGATGATGAGGATGAATTTAGAAGATCTAAAAAAATCATATGATGTAGTCGTGAGTTTAGGAGGTTTATGTCAAGTCACCAATCAATTAAAAAGGCATAATTTAAGAACATTTTCAGGACCATTAGATTGGTTTTATTATCCATCACTCTCGGATGCAAACAGATTACTTCAAAATCGATTTAAAAAGTTTATGGAACTTGAAAATATGGTCGTAGAAGGTTCAGAAAGCTACGGCCTTATTGAATCAGAATTTGATAATCAAACTAAATGGGCAGAACGAATTACTTACTGTATAAAGGACACTTATTATAATTGTTTTTCAATGCATGACTTTCCAATTGAACCAGGAGTCGATTGGAAAGTCACATACCCTTCATTTAATGCTAAATTAACTACTAGAATTAATCGATTTCTTGAAAAAATAACTAACAGTGAAACAATTTTGTTCGTTAGAATATGGGGAAATCGAGATGAAGCAGTTGAATTACAAAAGGTATTATCAAAAATTACAAATAAAGATTTTAATATTCTTATTGTTAATTTTGCAGAGGGAATACCGGATATTGTTGAACTAAATTTGGGAATAGCAAGGGTGTGTTCAATTGAAATCCCACGTTATCAGGATAGATGGGAAGGTGATGATTCAGACTGGGATAAAATTTTAAATAAAATAACATTAACTTACTAACTTTTTTCTTATTCTTAACATTATTGCATCCTTAATTGTATTTACACGGGTGTTGAGAAATAAAATTTCCATTAAATTGATACGCACTTAATTAAAAGTAAGTTCATATAATATTCCATAGTATTTTCTTTATAGGATAAATAGTTCTTTACAAATTAAATCTCATCACTAGAGCACCTTTATGCGGTGCTCTTTTTATGTTTCGGGTAAACCTAGAAAAAAGTATTTGTTTCCTTTCCCTTCGAATCCAGACCCTCCATTTTATACACTAAAAAAAGAGTACCGTAAAGTACCCTTGAAGTATTATGAGTATGAAATAAATAGAAATTCCTTCCTCTTCATATGGCTTAGCTTAATTACAGAATGCATGTTGTTCCTCTGAAAAGGAATTTGTGGAATATCCCTAACTCAATATTAATATGTATAAAGATACTTTTTGTGCAAATGAAAGAGGGCACTCCCCCAGTAAGTGCCTCTTTTGAAACTTTTTATGCTACATTTTGGAAACCATTCAATATTATTATATGGATGTTTTATCCCGACTATAACTAAAGTACTCTACAACTATGTTTAATGTTTATTTTCTACATAACAAAAAACAACACGATAGATATTTTTCACTTTATTCTTAAACTTTTTCTACGAACTTATTTGGCACACCATTCTTCTAATACCGAGGAAATATCAATAAGAATTATCATTGCGTTTTCAATATATAATAATACACGTAAATCACGATAATTTTGAATGTACTAATCATAAGAACCTCTTTTTTCTTCTTTATTAGTGTTGGTAGTGAAAAAGAGATTCAGACACAAAACCGGCTGTTAAGAATACTTTCTCCACAGCCTAAAACATTAAAAGTAATTATCAAAAGTGCTCTTTATTGTAGTTTCTTACTATTTAAGATCTTTGTGATTCCTCTTCATTTTTTCATTTTCCACGTTTCTTACACTACCTAATTTCAAATGATCTTCTTCACTGTTTTCATTATCTGATTTGGCATGCGACTCCTCTCTTTCTTCTTCACTTGATTCTTCATTTTCTTCTTCATTAGACTCTTGATCCGACTTATTGTGGCCTTCCCCACTTGATTCTTCATGTGAAGATGCATGTCCACTCTCACTTGATTCCCCATGAGAATCAGCATGTGATTCTTCATTTTCTTCTTCATGAGAATCAGCATGTGAGTGTTCATTCGCCTCTTTATGTGAATCAGCATGTGAATGCCCACTCGCTTCATTATGTCCCTGTTCATGCGACTCTCCTTGTGCATGATGATCACTCGCCTCACTATGTGCACCTTCATGAGCTTGTCTATTAGATTCACTATGAGATTCACCGTGTCCAGATTTCTTAATTTTTTCTGTTATTCTTTCCTCTGTTATTTTTTCTCTAATAATTCCCTTAAAATTAGTTATATAATGTTCATGCTCTGCCGATGCGGTATGTTCACGACTACTTACCTTTTCATTTTCCGCTTCGCTTTCACTATGAGTATGTCTGTGTTGACCCTTGTCATCTGTATTTTTATGTTGAGAATGAGAAGTATCCTCATGAACTCGATTACTAGACATTTCGAACGCCTTTTGGCTTGCACCCTCACTGCGCTGATTGCTTTCTGCTTCATGCTCGTTATTACTTGATTCTTTATGCGCTCTTTCACTTACATTTTCTTCACTATTATTACTTTCTACTTCATGCCCGCTATCGCTATATTCTTTATGACCTTGACGATGTTCTTTTTCTTGTTGACTATTATTTTCAGCCTCATGCTCTGATTTTTCACTCGCCTGGTATTCTTTCTTTTCTCCGTCATCATGATGCTGCTGACTTTCATCCTTACTCTGTTTATTCTCCACTTCTTTATGCCCTTGTTATTTTATTCCCCTCATGCTCTTCCTCTTTTACCGTCTTGCTTTCTTTTTCTTTACCAACAACCAATTTCTTCGCCTTTTTTTGCACCATTGTCAATACCTCCAGAAATATCATATTTACGGTTTACATGCCTATGAAATGTAAACAACAAATACAATATTTCCAAATCTCTTTATTTAATGCTTTTTTAATGTGCAGTAATGTAATACATCCATCATTTAACTGCAATACGTATTCCTCAGATCCAATCCGCATTTTAATTATATAATTCAACAAATATTTTTAGTTGATTATCATTATGGTACATCCGTGTATACATTTAACAGACAAACCACATAATCTAAATTAGTTAAATATACAGAGAGGAAGGAGATGAGTCTATGAAAGTCATAATTTTGTGTGGCGGAAAAGGACTTCGGATGCAAGGTATTTTAGAGGATATTCCAAAACCATTAGTTCGAGTTCAAGGAAAGCCTCTCCTCTTGCATATAATGAATTGGTATAGAGAATATGGACATTCTGATTTTATTTTGCCCTTAGGATATAAAGGTGAGAAAATTAAAGAATATTTTATGGACTATAGCTGGAAAGAGCATAACTTTAGTTTGAATTTTAAAACCAATCAATATAAGTTACTTGAGGAATTAGAACCGTGGAATATACACTTTATAGATACAGGAATCAACACAATGACCGGAGCAAGATTAAAAAAACTTGAAACATTTGTACAGGATGAAACTTTTTTATTAACTTATGGTGATGGATTAGCCAATATAGATATTAATCAACTTATAGCATTCCATAAGAAAAAAGGAAAAATCGCTACATTAACTGGAATTAAAAAGAATAGTCAGTATGGTCTATTGGCAGTCGAAAATGGAATCGCTATTGACTTTAAAGAGAAACCATTACTTGATGCAGTAATAAACGGAGGTTTTTTTGTATTTAACAAAGAAATATTCGATTATTTGAGTAATAGCGAGGATTGTATTCTGGAAGAAGACCCTCTTCGAAATTTAATAAAAGATAATGAGCTTGCAGTCTATGAACACAATGATTTTTGGGCTAGTGTCGATACACCTAAAGATTTAAAAACTATAAATGAAAGTTGGAATCCTAATAAAAATTAGTGGAGAGGACTGAATAACCATTGAGCTCTAATGATGAAAAAATAAGTTTACCGCGCTTATATATCCCCTCTAATGAGAAAATAGTTAGCCCACTTCCAACAGAAATAAGAACATTAAATCCCTCTAAAAAAAACATAAAAAAAAGGATTAATCCTCAATTCTATAATCAACAACATAATTTAAAAAATAATTTCTGTGTCATAGTAGGTAGTGAATATGTCTTGARAATCATTTCTTTACAGCAATCTTTAATGCAGTATTCACAAAAATTCACATTGTGGATTTGTTGTATAGATTCTTTTGCATATTCACTATTAAATGAAATGGATCTAATTAACGTAAACCTTTTACAAGTTGAAGAAATAGAGGATAGTGAACTAAAAGCAATTAAGAAAAAAAGGAAAGTTAATGAATATTGTTGGACTTTAAAATCTGTTTTGATTGAATATTTATTGGTAAATTATGATTTACCATCCATTCTATATTGTGATGGCGATTTATGCTTCTTCTCTGACCCTAATATTATTTTTGAGGAATGGGGTGAACATTCTATTTTTCTTACCCCACAAAGAGATCGTGATTGGGTAGAAAAGATGTACGGAAAATATCAAGCTGGTTTAATTGGGTTTAAGAATGATCTCTATGGACTAAAAAGTGTAAGATGGTGGAAAAACAAATGTCTAGATTGGTGTAGTGCCGAACCAGAGGATGGAAATTTCGGTGACCAAAAGTATTTAGATTTTATCCCTATTTATTTTCCAAAAGTAAAAGTGTCAAATAACCTAGGTATAAATGCTGCGCCTTGGAACTGTATATATAATAACGATTACAAAATTGACAAAACCAAAAACGATGTATTTATTGAGACCGATAAATTAGTTGTTTACCATTTTGCATGTATTACTATCTTTACCGAAAATGATTTTGATCTTTGGTCTTTAGGAGCAATTTCAATACCCAATAATATATTAAACCATATTTACACCCCATATTTAGAGAGAATTCAATTTGTTCTAAAGCAAGTTGTATGGATGATTTAACTTATCAAATTTTGAAGAAATTAAAATTAAAGTATGCCATACTAATTCCGGTAAAAGATATTGAAAACCATGAACTCTTAAGTATAAAAAATGAGAGAAGTTTACAAGAATATTGTTGGACATTAAAAGCTCCTCTTTGTCTCCATATTCTTACTCTTTATTCGGAAGTTGATCACATTATATATTGTGATGCTGATATGTATTTCTTTACAGCACCTAATATAATTCTGGATGAATGGTGGAAGTATTCTGTATTTCTTTGCCCACAAAGAAGTTCTACTGAAATTGAAGATACACACGGTATATACCAAGCAGGTTTAGTAGGCTTTAAAAACGATCAAAATAGTAAAGAAATTTTAACATGGTGGAAAGATAAATGCCTAGAATATTGCAAAAATCATTATGATGTTGAAATGAATAGATGGGGCGACCAAAAATATTTAAATCACATTCCTAACATTTTTTCTAATATAAAAATCATGACTCAAAAAGGTATTGATGCAGCACCTTGGAATGTAATTCTAAATAGCAATTCTATATCCAAAACAGATAACAAAATTCTTATTGATCAAGATGAATTAATTGCTTACCATTTTGGAAGTATGCAGATTATTAATCCAAATGAATTCGATTTATGGAAACAAGAAACTTTAGAATTACCTCCAACAATTTTAGATTATATATACATTCCTTATATAGAACAACTGAACAAAACATGTCGTATTCTTCATAATTCTTTTGGAAGATCCCTATCCCCTTTATTTGCTGGTCAAATTGATAAATCAACAATAAAAAATCATTTTAAATACTCCTCCTCGCATCATAAGCAAAGTTCATTCTCCCCTTTTTTATAAATAAATCTATTTGTGCCATCAACTAAGAATAAAACTTAATAGATAAAGGATAGATTATATAACTATGATTACTTCATTTAAAAATAAAACTTTTCTTATCACGGGTGGATATGGTTTTATTGGTTCTCATTTGGTACGAAGACTTTTACATTTACAAGCAAAAATTGTTCTATTTATAAGAGCATCATCAGATTCTTGGCGACTCAAAAACATTCTAAAAAATATTGAAACCTATGAAATAGATATACGAGACAAAGCACAAGTACAAGACGCAATAAAGAAAATTAATCCCGATTATATTTTTCACCTGGCTGCCTATGGAGTAAATTCTGCCCATACAGATTACATGCATGCTATAGAAACAAATATTATAGGGACATGTAACATTATTCAAGCGGCAAAATTCGTGAATTGTAAAAAAATCATTAATATGGGAAGTAGTTCTGAATACGGCAACAAGATGGAACCTATTCATGAAAATATGCTACTAACTCCTGTAGATATTTATGGAAGCACCAAGGCTGCCAGCACTATACTTGCCCATCAAATCGCTAGCGAAAAATTTATCCCTTAAAACATTATGTAGAATTATTGTTCCAACATTTGAACACCCATTCCAGACCAAACTACGGTGCAATTTCCTCTAGAACAAATGAAAGATGGATTCCTGAAGTAAATATTCAAAAAATCACAAACTCTCTTTCCTGGGAACCTAGGATTAATATTGAAGAAGGAATTATTAAAACTATTAATTGGTATAAAAATAATACAAATATATACCTAACTCCCTGAAAATATAGTACTAAAGGAGGTGGACTAATTGTTAAATAAAAACTTTAATAACGCTTTTTACGGAAAGAAAATTTTAATTACAGGACATACTGGTTTTAAAGGTTCTTGGTTATCCCTATGGTTGAAGGAATTAGGCGCTACTGTAATCGGATATTCATTGGATCCTAAAAATAAAAACGATAACTTCAATATTACCAACCTTCAAAATCATGTAATTGATATTCGCGGAGACATTAGGGATTTTAATCAATTAAATAAGGTTTTTACAGATTATAAACCTGAAATTGTATTCCATTTAGCTGCACAGCCTCTCGTTAAGTATTCTTATGAAAATCCTAGAGAGACATACGAGGTAAATATTGTAGGAACTATGAATATTCTAGAAGCAATTCGATTACATGAATCAGCTAAAATAGGAATTATGGTAACAAGTGATAAGTGTTATGAAAATAAAGAATGGCCTTGGGGTTATCGTGAAAATGATTCTATGGGTGGCCATGATATATATAGCTCAAGTAAAGGATGCTGTGAACTTTTAATTTCGTCCTATCGGAACTCTTATTTTTCGGAAGAAAAATTTTCACAACACAAGAAAATAATTGCAAGCGTTCGAGCTGGAAATGTAATTGGCGGAGGGGATTGGTCAATAGATAGGATTATTCCCGATTGTATACGAGCACTAGAATCAAACAAAAAAATTTTTATTAGAAATCCTAATGCAATTAGACCCTGGCAACATGTACTAGAACCCTTAGGCGGATATTTACTTCTCACAGAAAAAATTATAGATAATGGCATCCTTTTTTCCGGAGCATGGAACTTCGGACCATCCCTAAACAATATTGTTCCAGTAGAAAAACTAGTGACTAGTATAATAGATACTTGGGGGTGTGGAGATTGGACAACAGAAAATTTAGGCCAAGTAAATTATCATGAAGCAAATTTACTAAACCTTGACATTAGTAAAGCAAAATTTTCCCTTAATTGGCAACCAAAGTGGTCTCTACAACAGACTTTAGAAAATACAATAGAATGGTATAAAAATTATAATTCTTTTTCTAGCACAGAGATGATAAATCTGTGTGTTAGCCAAATCGAACAATATGGCATTTTATAAAAACAAATTATTTTTATAGTTATATGTCCTACTATACCACCTAGACACATGCGGTTGTTTATTAATTAATAAAAATATTATCTCTTGAATTATTCCAAATCAATCACAAAAATTATATCTAAGAAAAACAGGAATCACATATTCTGCTAGTGATTCCTTTTCTATGAGAGAACAATGTCTCGTTTTAACGATAATATAGTATATGTCATTGCAATATTATTTGTTCTAGTAATTTTAAAAATGCCATATAATTATACCCAGATATGGAACATTTGCAGTAATTTTTAACCTTGTAGCTATTCTACTATAGTTTTAGCCTGCGTATCAAGCCTCTGGGTAGCCTCACCAATACCAATAAATTCATGAATTGCTTGTTCTATACAAGAGTAACTTTCAGTAACTGTTTTTTCTGATTGTAGAGTCCCATTTTCCACATAAAATCTATTTAATCCTAAATATAAAAAACTTCCACCAATTAAGACTTGCTTTATATGTCACCACTTAGGTAAGTTTTATCAATATCATTTGGTCAATTATTGAAATAATATATTCTTTTTTGTGATGTCTCTCTTTTCATATATTTTTTACCCTTCAATAGTTACCCCAGTAAACATAGATAAATTCCCAGTTATTTTCTCACCTACACGTAAAAATAACCCTGCAGCTCTCCCGCTAATGCAGTGTGAACCAATTAATAGTTTACCAGTATACGGACCATCCCATGTATCAATTGTATAATCAGGCATATCTACGTATTGCTGATATATTTTTCGTTGTTCGAAATAATACTCTGTTTGATCTTCAGCTAATAGTTCATCATTTTCGTATATAGATACTCCTCCACCTTCACGGCCATATAAAGGTTTAGAAACATATGATTCATTTCTTTCTAAAAATGGCTTATTTGTAAAATATGTTGGTAGGAAGTATTTATTAATAATATTACGCTCTTCTTCTTCAAAGAAAACCACTTCTTCATAAAGCTTCCAAATTAATGCGAGTACACTTTTGTTTTGCATAACAAAAGCAGCCGGTGGATTGATAATTCGCACTCTTCCTTGCGCTATATGATTTAAAAATTGCAGACCAATTCTTTTTCCATTTTTATCAATATCTGAAACTAAATATTCAATTGGATACAGTCGATATAAATAATGGATTCGCTCACCACTTGGCGTATATATACCATCATCTGCAACGACGATATCTTGTATGCCAACATATTCCGTGGACTGATCTAAGCAATAACTTCTTAAAAATTGAACTGTTTGATGATCTTCATCATGCCAATCGTAGCTTGTAAAATAAATCGTTTCGTCAGGACTTATTTTGTAATCATGTTTAATTTGTTCCCATGCCTGCACAATATGCTCCTCAATGTGATTCGGATGATTCACATCGTGATAACGGCACAACACTTCATTTGCGACAGACGGTTCTAAATAACCTGTTGGTGTATCACAATTTACTTCTATTAATTTAATATCATCACCATTTACGATAAAGTCAAACCTTGTAAAATATGAAAATAAACCAGTATGTTTCATTCTCGCAATTTCCCACGTTTCAGGCGGGAATCCAAGTTTTTGAAAATCTTCAGTCGTATTTACAATATATTGATACGTTCTATATAACACATACATAATTTCTTCYGTCGCTTTAGAAATTGCAGTATATGTAYGTACTGGCATMCGRTACATACCAGTTGCCATATATTGATTCCATTCTTCATTCTCTAAAAGACTTGGCCAYGTAAATCCATTTCTACYAGCCTCTTCTGCAAGAGAAAACCAKAYTTTCATATACKCTTCCTGTTCTTKTWCTGTATACATTTCTCCATTATCCTTTCAAATTAGGATCCAGCTGGTGCTTTTGCGTTTCCAATTCCACTTGAACCAGAATTCACTTTCGGCGTTTGCGTAGTAGATGATTTTGACGTGTTTGAATCTGTTGTTACTTTATTTGAACTATTCGGTTGTTCTTTATTTAAATCTACTTTTTTTGAAGAATCATTGTTGCTACTAGTTCCGCCGTAATACCCACCACCACCGCTGCCACCAGTTCTCCGTTCATCTTTTTCACGGTATGGAATAATATTATTTGCATATGGTTTCTTTATAAGATTTGGTTTCGCATTACTATACATATTCGACGTCTTACTTGCTARTAAATAKCCAGCAACGAACGGAAGTATTGGCARATGGGARCTCTCATTATTAAATGAAGCAGGTGAATTATTATCTCTGCATAATTCTTCTTTTTCTATATTTTCTATCGTTGGCGCTTTATCATCACAATTTAATGCTTCGTGTTTGCTTTCTTGCTTCGTACCATCTGTTTTTACCGCACTACTTTCTTTTTGTGCGCTCTCTTCATCATTATCAGCACATCCTGTTAATAAAAAAGATGACACTCCTATTGAAGCTGCAATTTTCACAAATTTGCTTTTATCCATTCTCATGTATTATACACCTAATTTCTTGTTTATCTATATTTTACCAATTACCTTTATTATATAATGTAATCATCATTTTTTTCAAACTAAACTAAATATGTAAAATTACATATTTCGCATACTTTTAAACTGTTCATTCTCGAGATAGCAATGAAATCTTTCCAACCCCGGATATTTTTCTCCCAGACTTTTAATCTTAAACCTACACTTTTTATAAAATTCGACTGCCTCTTTGTCTGTCTCTGCCTCTATATATGTCAACTCATACTTCCTAATTATTTCTCTTATCATTTGAAGTGCAATTCCTTGATTGCGATATTTTTCATCAACAGCTATGTGACACATTCTCGCTCTATTTGTATGAATTAGCGCTATACCTATGCAACCCTTATTCCCATATTTATATAGCACTGCCTGATCATTTTTATACATTGAAACTGCTTTAAATAAGCTTGCTTCACTCGGACCGGTCGCATGCTTTAATACCCTCTTAATTGGATCTATTTCTAAATGCTCTACACGCTGTAACATCATACTTCCATATCCTTTCTATGAAAAAAGATTAGCTCTTTATGAAAAAGAGCTAATCTTTTTACGCCGTTATTTTTTCCGCTTTTTTTACAACTACAGCTACATAACTATGCAATATCATGCCGACAATAACGAGACTCATTCCACCCCAAGATAATGATGACGGAATTGGGGCAGATAGCCAGATGAGCTCTCCTACTAATGCAAATAAAACTTCACCAGACTGTGTCGCTTCAACGGTTGCTAGTTTTTGCGGATCGTCTTTTACAAGATCTGTCGCAAAGAAAAATAATACTGTAGCAATTAATCCAGAACTAATTGCTAC
>NZ_JBFTMA010000308.1:0-4694 GCF_056396725.1 Bacillus sp. 05T31 | reverse complement strand
TCTTTAAGACAAGGGGAAGAAAAGCGAGCTTTTCTCTCTTGTACATGCTATGCACAAAAAATCATACCCCCGGCATTTTTTGTGAAGAAAGAAGCCATACAATAAATGCCAGAGGAATCGGCTTGTTATGTATTACTTCTTATTATAGTGGCACTATTTCACACTATTTGCAATTGTACTTGCGATGTTTTGTAAATTTTCCATTGTGTATTCATTTTGATGTGATTTCCAAACAGCACCGAAACCATCGTTTTCACCGTAGCGTGGAATTAAATGAAGGTGGAAGTGGAATACAGTTTGTCCAGCTTTCTCGCCGTTATTGTTAAGTAGGTTGAAACCAACTGGATTAAATTCTGCTTTCATTGCATTTGCGATTTTTGGAACGACAGCAAAAATATGTGATGCGATTTCTGGCGTTAACGCAAAAATGTCTTGTTTGTGTACTTTCGKAATAACAAGAGTATGTCCTTTTGTTACTTGACTAATATCTAAAAATGCAAGTACATGTTCATCTTCGTATACTTTTGAGCAAGGGATTTGCCCGTCAATGATTTTACAAAAAATACAATTGTCCGCTGTATGATTCATCGATCTCATCCTTTCAAATAGTCTTAGCCGTATTTTACCATAATTACATAGGAGAACAAACACGAAAAACAGGAAGCTGACTCAGCTTCCTGTTTTCTGAAGAGGGATTGAAAAAGCATTTTTTATAATTTACGGTTCGCAGACACCTCATTTATWTAAGAAATGCACGGTAAATCGGCTAAAGTTTCTGCCGTAGACACCCCATTTTCAAGTGAAATGAATTGCAATCTTTTTTTAAAATGAAATTGTTTATTTTTTAAAACAGTATATGCTCTTTCGGAGACACCCCGTTTCGAAAATGAAACAAATTATCTGGTTATGTGTAAATTTCATTGTCCAACTTGGACACCCCATTTCATGATGACTTCACTATGTTGTTGTACTCATCAATTGGTGGTTGCTTTTTCAATGTGTTCCTTCTTCACTAATTATGATGTCCGCTTTCGTAAAAATATATGCCAAGAAATTTAAATTTTTTTTTAAGACATCGATACTATGTAGTACAGCGCCATTTTTGGTAAGATGAATGTAGAATGAATACTAATGAAGAAAGTGGTGTCGTATGAGCGAGTTATTGCGTGTAGAAAATGTTACAGGGGGATATACGAAACGACCTGTACTGCAAAATGTTTCGTTCTCTGTTAATAAAGGCGAACTTGTCGGCTTGATCGGTTTAAATGGGGCTGGGAAAAGTACGACAATTAAACATATCATCGGTTTAATGGARCCGAAAAAAGGAACTGTCACAATTAAYGGGAAAACAATTCGTGATGATATGACAGCGTACCGTTCTAGTTTCTCCTTCATTCCAGAAACGCCAGTATTATATGATGAGTTAACGTTAGAAGAGCATTTGAAATTAACAGCGATGGCGTACGGTGTAGATGAAAAACAATATGAAGAACGCGTAGGRCAACTATTACAAGAGTTTCGCATGAAAAATCGYTTRAAATGGTTTCCGTCTCATTTCTCAAAAGGGATGAAACAAAAAGTGATGATTATGAGTGCATTTTTAGTTGAACCATCACTTTACATTGTGGACGAACCTTTCGTTGGGCTTGATCCGTTAGCGATTCAATCACTTCTTCAAATGATGGATCAAATGAAAAAGAGTGGTGCAGGCATCTTAATGAGTACACATATTTTAGCGACAGCAGAGCGCTATTGTGATTCATTCATTATTTTACATCAAGGTGAAGTGAGAGCGATGGGAACATTATCAGAACTTCAATCCGGGTTTAATATGCCTGGTGCAACGCTTGATGATATTTATATTGCGTTAACGAAGGAAGAAGATTATGAATAGCACAGCGTTATGGAAAGAACGATTTCGGCACTTTCTAAAAGAAGTTCGTACATATAGTAAATACGTATTTAATGATCATTTGAAATTTATTTTCGTATTTATCATCGGTGCAGGAGCGTATTATTACCAGCAATGGTTACAAACGTTAACACCTTCGTTTCCGACATCGATTGTTATGGCAGTCTTACTTGGCCTCGTATTAACAGCTGGGTCMRTCCAAACGTTATTAAAAGAAGCAGAYCTCGTKTATTTGCTKCCAGTTGAAGAAAAGTTAAAGCCTTACTTTACGAAGGCATTTCTYTTTACGTTTATGATTCAGTTATACATAATCGCAATGGTAGCMGCTGCGCTTGCCCCGTTATACTTCCAGCAAATGAAACAAACAGGTGCCAATTACATATGGATTGTAATCGCGTTTGTCATTGTAAAAGCGTGGAATTTATTCGTAGCGTGGGAAAAATCATTTTTAACAGATCAAAATGTACAAAGAGCGGATTGGTTTATTCGTTTTATTTTAAACGGCATATTTGTGTACGTCCTTGTAGAACGTACTTCAGTCATTTTTACCGGTGTGATTGTCTTTTTAATGGCGCTATACCTTGCTTTTATGCATCAAAAAGTGAAGGGAAAGCCGCTAAACTGGGAGTATTTAATTTCTGAAGAAGGTAAAAAAATGATGCTGCTATACCGCATTGCGAATATGTTCGTTGATGTACCAGCGTTAAAAGAGAGAGTATCACGTAGGAAATGGCTTGATTTCATTCTTTCGATGATTGGTGAGAAACGTACATATTTATACTTATATACGAGAACATTTTTAAGATCGGGTAACTATTTCGGATTATATATGCGTTTACTCGTTCTTGGGGGAATTATTCTTTACTTTATCCCATTTTTATATGGACGTTTTATCGTAAGCCTTGTTTTCTTATACTTAATCGGCTACCAGCTCTTAACCCTTTGGAAACATCACCGTATGAAAGTTTGGCTTGATTTATATCCGGTAGGGGGAGACGAGAAGAAGAGAGATTTCCTTACTTTATTAAATGCGATTCTTATCATTGGTAGCGTTGTATTTACAATTATATTTGCACTTGCGACGAAAGATTTCATAATGACCGGCATTTTATTTGTAGTAAGCATATTATTTAGTATTGGTTTCGTTTATCAATACGGTGCGAAGCGCATTGAGCGTTTAAACTGAAAGGAATGAACCTATGATTACATATGAAGAGAAGGTTATAAAAGAATTGGAGCAGTGGAAAGCTACATTCATGAAAGATTCTTCTATGATGACACGGTTCTCTAAAAAAGTGCAGGTGAAAGTGCAACAACTAGTGCCCGCGAAAGTGCAAAAGGTACTAACAGAAACGATTCGGATGATGGTGCAAACAATTAGCGCTGGATCAAACTTCATAAAACCGAAGCTAAAAGAAACGAACTGGTCACTGCAAAGAAGAGATGATGAAGTACGTAAAAAAATGGATGAGTACAAAAAAGTCGCAGCGGCAGAAGGGGCAGGAACAGGAGCAGGTGGCATTCTCCTTGGCCTTGCCGATTTCCCGTTATTACTTACTATTAAAATAAAGTTTTTATTTGATGCAGCAACATTGTACGGATTTGATACGAGTAAAAAAGAAGAGCGCCTTTTTATTCTTCACGTTTTCCAGCTTGCTTTTTCAAGTGACGATTACCGAAAAGAAGTATGGAAAGCGATTGAAACGTGGGATACAGAAGAAGAAAATCATATGGACTGGGAAAAGTTCCAAACAGAGTACCGAGACTATATCGATTTAGCAAAAATGCTCCAGCTTGTCCCGATCATCGGTGCCCCGGTCGGAGCGTACGCAAATTATCAATTGTTGCAAAGGCTTGGGGAAGTAACGATGAATTGTTATCGTATGCGATTGCTTAATAGAAATTGATTTACGTTACAAAAAGCATCCTAAATTACACATTTAGGATGCTTTTTTTTATTTTTATTCATATTTTTAATTTTTTTACCAATAATATACAGATAAAGTTACTTGAGCTTACTTTACTGTATTTAGGGGTGCAAAATATGAAAGTATCAATATTTATTACTTGTGTTGCAGATGTTTTTTATCCAGAAGTAGGGAAAGATGTTGTGGAAATTCTTGAAGATTTAGAGTGTAAAGTTGATTTTCCTAAAACTCAAACTTGCTGCGGACAACCAGCTTATAATAGCGGGTATGTGAAAGAAACAAAAACAGCTGCAAAACATATGATTGAAGCCTTTTCCAGTTCAGAATATGTTGTGGCACCATCGGGGTCTTGCGCTATGATGGTTCACGAGTTTTCTAGCTTGTTTTCTGAAAGTGAAGCGGAGTGGAAGAAAAAAGCTACGGAACTTGCAAATAAAACGTATGAATTCACACAATTTCTAGTTGAAGTATTAGGGAAAGAAGACTTAGGTGCGGAGCTTCATAAAAAAGCAACGGTTCATACATCTTGTCATATGAGCCGGTTAATAGGGATTAAGGAACCACCGCAAAAACTATTAAAGTGTGTAAAGGGACTGGAAGTTGTTTCATTGCCGCATAATTATGATTGCTGCGGATTTGGAGGTACATTCTCAGTGAAAATGCCAGAAATTTCTGAGCAAATGGTTGAAGAAAAAGTAAAGCATATTATGGAAACCGGTGCGGAATTGTTAATTGGGATGGATTGTAGCTGCTTAATGAATATAAAAGGACGTTTAACACGTAATGGTTATCCAATTGATGTAAAACATATTGCTCAAGTATTAAATGAAGATCGAAAACAAGGGGGGATATAG
>NZ_JBFTMA010000307.1:0-4710 GCF_056396725.1 Bacillus sp. 05T31 | reverse complement strand
AACTTTATACGTCCCAGGAGCTAAAGTTTGAGGTACTGAAAAACCGTTTTCGTCCGTTTTCAGTACTGCAACAACCTTATCCGCACTATTTCGAACTTCAAATTCGGCACCTGTTAACCCTTTATTCGGATTCTCAGCATCTATTTTATGAATAGCTACTGTGCCATCTTTTGGAAGTTCAGGCCGTGTAACAGTTACTTCTTTCGATGTTAATTTTTTATCATCAAAATGTAATTCTGCTTTATTAGGAATCTTCTTATCTACGTAAGAAGATAAGTCTGCACCAGCTTTAATTTTCGCCTTAATATTCAAGTTAATTATCTGGTCTTCATATGACTTATAGTCAAAACTCTCACCGAACGTAAATGTTACTTCACTTTTTTGTTTATCTATCTTTAGTGTTCCTTTAGAAGTAATATCTTGGCCATTCTGATCATGCACTTTTGCCTCTAATACTTCTAATACATCTTCTAAATCATCACTAATTACCATAGATGTGTATTTAGGAGGATCGTTTGGTATATGTGTACCAACTTGWTATTGAATAGGTTGATCCATTTGCGCTAACTGCTGATTCTCTACAAGCTGACCATTCTCATCAACTATATTCTTTTCAATACTGGGTGGATTATCGTCACCTGAACCGGTTCCTCCCCCACCACTTACGAATACTTGTCCTACTTTTTCTTCAGTTTTAATATTTTTGCCTTCTAATTTCACTGTATTTTTATGAGGCTTTGCAGCGGGATTGGTAATCTTTGTTTTATATCTTAAAATATAACCTTTTGAACTGTCTGGAAATTCAATTGTAAATCCAGTCTTCGTTGCATTGATTTTAATTTTAGATAAATCTGCTGGCTTAACATTTGTTGGTGCATAACCATCTTCAAATACAGCCTCTTCTAATACTACGCTGTCTGTAATTAACTCATGCCCAGGTCCTAATGTATCTGTTAATTTAAGATCTTGCATTTCTGTTCCAGTTGCATTTACATATACAAGCCATTCTGCAATTGAAGGATCTTCCTGATTATAAGAACCCCATTTCAATAGATTATCTGTATTGGGCTGTGGCTGCGGTCTCTCCGTCGTATTACTTACACTTACTTCTTTATTTACGATTTGACCATCAACGTTAAATTCTAATGGAATTTCTTTGACACCATCATATGCTTCTAGACCAAAGTAGAATTCTACGAATAACGAACCTTTAACATTATTCTTTCCTTCTACATAATCACCCATAGTACACGTCAATAGACCATTTTTCATATCACATGTACCAACTATTTTTCCTTCAGCATCTTTTAAAGGAAAACTCAGATTCATAAGATCTTTTCGAAATTCTTTTGGCATATCAATTGTGAATTGATCTCCACTCTTTATCTGTTCTTTAGCAGACCACTTCACTTCTACTTTCATACCATCTGAAGCCTGATATGGTTCAGATGTCGTGCCATCAGTACGGGAAATGTTAATCTCATCTACTGGACTTTTCATCACAGCAGCTTGAATCACTGGAGCCCATACATTCAGCACCGAAAATAATACTAGAAAAACTAATGACATCATTGAAACGTATCTTTTAGTACTCTTCGTTTGCATATTTTCCTCCTTGATTATTATATTTATATAACAAAAAAGATCGTCTAGTTGCATCAAATGTGCAACCAGACGATCTTAGTAAACCATATATATTACCGTAGACTCTAAGCTTTGCGGCCTATCCTTTCGAATAGTGTGCTAAAAATATTTTTTATTCTTTTTTTGTTTCATTTTCCTTTTGAACCAAATATTACTATACCGTCTGGACGGTTTTAATTCAACACTCTATACAATTGTTCTATTATTCTAATAAAAAAAACAATTCGACACTGGATTAAATAACCAACGGTGAATTGTTTTATATTATATAGTTTATATATTCTATTTATAAGAAGCTGAGATAAGAGCTCGAATCACTTTTTCTCTTAATTCGGGACTTATTCTTCCAACCCCTAAACATTCCGAATACCATAACCCATCTGCTGCTAATCTAATAATTGTGGCACAAACCGAATCCATCTCATCATTTTCTATTTTATTTTGTAGTTGCTGAAATGATTTTTGTAATGGCTCAAGTAATTCAGGTTTTAGCATTAATGCTGCCATCATACTACTAGACAACTCTTCTGTTCTTCTCTCATTACTTAATCTTTCCTCTACAAAAGAACGAACCCACCTTCCTTTCCTCTTTGAGTCTTCTGCTACTTTATTGTGAATAGCCCCCTGATAATCCTCTACCCCTTTGAGTATCATACCCTCTATTAAAGCTTCTTTATTTGAAAAGTGATACAACAATCCACCTTTACTTACACCCGCCTCTTTTGCTACTGCTTCTAAGGTTAATTTAGCAACCCCTTTATATTGCACAATTTGAGAAGCGGCAGATAAAATTTTTTGCCGTGTTATGCTTGTACTCATTCCTTTTTAACCCCCCCTTTCTACTAAAATTATATAAATACGTATCTTATTTTTAACTTTGTTGAGGAGTACTAAGTATTTTCTTTATACAACAAAGGCTTCACTACCTTTAAATTGTTAGTTGCTTCTTCTATTAAAAATTTCCATATCATTCAATATGATAACATCAAATACACAGAGTTGACTATACATCTATACTTTTATATTCATTCCTAATATATCCATGAATAGGATTTACTAGTTTAGATCTTCCTATTACTTTATCATCTTGATTGTTTTACCTTATAAGGCGGCGTTAATTCTTTCAGCACTAAATAAAAAAATGTTATTACTCCCGTTGAATTGAGTAATAACATTTTTTTATTTATAAACTACTTAACAAATTCACTTCACAAAGAACGAATTTATCAAAGTCTTCTATTGCTACAATTGTGTGCAAATTCAAGAAAAATCAAACCACCTATCCCCTAAAGAATATAGGGAACAGATGGGTTAGATGTTTTATTAGAAAGTAGTACCTTCTTTTTTATAATATTCTTTTGAAATCTCTTCATAAAATGCAGCTGATGTCGTGTAGAAATAAGGTACTAACCATAAGAAACCGATTCCTAAAGTAAGAATACTTAAAATGAACCAACCTAAGAAACTTAAGCATAGTAAAAAGTAATCCATTTTATGTCCATTCATCATATGGCGACTTTCGGTAATCGCTTGATTCGCTGTGTATTCTGGACGATCATTCAAAATAAAATACGTCATAGAATAAGAAAATGATTTAATAATACCCGGAATAATAAGAAGTAATGTCCATAGCATCAAGTATACATACATTAGTAAATATGTTAAAAACGACTTCATAAGCTTACTTCCATCGCTAAACCATCTAAATAAATCACCAATGCGAGCACTAGTCTCACGGATTACATTTAAAACAAGATAGTAGGCGCCTATTGTTAACGGACCAATAACAAGCATTGCAATAATACTTACTGTAAGCGAATCACTTGCTTCTTCCCAACCCCAAAACATCGAGAAAACACCTGTAATTAGAAGTTCAACAGCTCCAATAAGGATTCCAAGTAATAAGGTTGCCCCTACCGCTAATCCCCATTTTCCTTTTAATGCATCAAGTGCTTCTCTTTTCAACTGACTTATCATATATAACCTCCTAATATTATTTCTATATTAGTATACCATTTATATCAAAAATTTCACGAATTTCCCTGAAATCGAAAGCTACTACCTTTTTTTCTGATACGTATTGAGAAATGTGAGCTGTATTTGCACCCATATATGAATCAAACTACTCATTTCTCCATAACAAAAAAGCCTGCCTTTCATAATAGGCAAGCTTTTTTAAATTAATCCTCACTTATTCTCTTCTTATACCAATCCTGCATTCTCTCCGCATCTTCTACTCTCGTATGCTCTAGTTTATAATTCGATGATGCACTAGAAAACGTATACGTACATAAATCCGCTCGGCGCTGGAAATATGATTGTGTTTTTTCAATTGATTGGACGTGTCTTCTTCTTACAAGTCCTGTATGTTTCCCAATACTACGATGTATAATCGTAATTTGTTCTCCGTTTACACCGTAACCATTTGTTTTAAATGTTGCGTATCCAAGTGTAAAGATGAGGATAGCTAGCGGTAACAACGCCCACATGATGAAATACTTTTCAAAGTATATGCTTATCCCAGTAAGCGGGACTGCTAGCATTGCGAAGAAAATGAAACTATCAATTAAATAACGGCGCAAGGCTGCTTTTGGTAATGCAGTAATGTTTGTATTCAGTTCATATGGCAATTGTAAATGAACGAGTAACTCTTGCGCACGATCTTTTCGAATAATCGGATGCAGCGTAACTTTGTCTTTCTCTTCTCCCAATCCCTTACTTTGAATGACTTCGACTTGCACAGCACAATAACCGAACATCTGACGGAAAATACCTTCTTTTATCGTAATCCCTTGAATGCGGTGTAACTTTAGTACAAGTTCTTTCCTTTCAAGTAATCCTTGAGAAATACGCACTTCATCGTTTTTTCGATTTACTGTGAAATTACCATGTTTTAACGCGTAACCAATTGTAGATATAATCCAMGAAASGACRAGTAAAATAGCTACCATGTAAATCCAGCCGTATATATCATGATCCATTACATACGACTCTACGCTATTTTTTATCCATTTCGGAATGTACTCATCTACTTGGTGATACACGAAAAAGATTAATGAGAATAAT
>NZ_JBFTMA010000306.1:0-4732 GCF_056396725.1 Bacillus sp. 05T31 | reverse complement strand
AATTACAACAAATCGCTGAAAAAGAAGCGCAAGAAAAAGCTGCACAAGAAGCTGCTGCTCAAAAACAAGCAGAACAAGCTGCTAAAGAAGCACAAGCTGCACCAGCGCAAGCGCCTGCAGAACAATCTGCACCAGCAAACAATGCTGGACAAGCTCAAAAAGAAGAGCCTAAAAAAGAAGAGCCTAAAAAAGAAGAGCCTAAAAAAGAGACACCTAAACAAGAAAACAAAAAACCAGAGCCAGCACCAGGGCCAACTCCGGATACTGGCGTGATTGGTAAAGCACGACAATACTTAGGTATGCCATATGTTTGGGGGAGTGCATCTCCATCAAACGGTGGTTTTGACTGTAGTGGATTTATTTCTTACATTTATGGTGTAGGTCGTCAAGACGTTGCAGGTTACTGGAACTCAGTTTCGAAAGTAAGTAGCCCACAACCTGGAGATTTAGTATTCTTCCAAGGTACTTATAAAGCAGGTCCATCTCACATCGGTATTTACGTTGGTAACGACCAAATGATTCATGCTGGTGATAAAGGGATTGCTTACGCTAGCTTAAGCAGTAGCTACAACCAAAAACATTTCTTAGGTTACGGTAGATTATAGGATTTATAATTGAATAAAAAACGTGTATAAAGTCGATAGCTTACTATTTTATAAGTAGGTTATCGGCTTTTTTGAGTTTTTACGAGATAAAGAGAAGGATTTATAGTAGTGCTGGAGGTGGCTATTGATGATGTTAGCTGGTAGACAGTTACTGTTAGAAGAACTCTCTTCAGATTTGCAGAATAAATTGGATCATCTGAAAAGGAATCGAGACGTCGTTTGTGTGCAAGGGGTAATTAAGAAGTCTTCAAAATATGTGTGTCAGCGCTGCGGAAATATAGAGCAGCGACTATTTGTATCATTGCTATGTAAAAGGTGCAATGAAGTATGTACGTATTGCCGGAAATGTATAACGATGGGCAGGGTAAGTGAATGTACTGTACTTGTTCGCGGGATTGCTGAAATAAGCGGAGAAAGTTATTTGAATCCGTTACAGTGGGAAGGCGTTTTGTCTGACGGTCAGGAGTTAGCTGCGCAAAGTGTCGTTGACGCTGTTAAGCAGAAAGAATCATTTTTTATTTGGGCGGTGTGCGGGGCTGGAAAAACAGAAATGTTGTTTCGCGGAATTGCAGAGGCACTACAAAAGGGAGAAAGAGTTTGTATTGCAACGCCGAGAACGGACGTTGTACTTGAATTAGCACCAAGATTACAAGAAGTGTTTCCAAATATAAATGTAGCTGCTTTATACGGAGGGAGTTTAGACCGAGAAAAAGATGCGGCGTTAATCGTTGCAACTACACATCAATTGTTACGTTATTATAGGGCGTTCCATGTCATGATTGTAGATGAGATAGATGCTTTTCCGTATCATGCAGATAAGATGTTGCAGTATGCAGTAAGCGAAGCGATGAAAGAGAAGGCAGCACGTATTTATTTAACTGCAACTCCAGATGAAAAGTGGAAGCGTAAGTTGCGAAGTGGTAACCAAAAAGGGGTTATTATTTCAGGGCGATACCATCGTCATCCATTGCCAGTTCCGATATTTCGGTGGTGCGGAAATTGGAAAAAGGGTCTTATACGTAAAAAAATTCCTCGTGCTTTATTACAATGGTTAAATCTGTACTTATCGAAACGATACCCCATTTTTCTATTTRTTCCTCATGTGCGATATGTAGAAGAAATTAGCCAGTTATTAAAATCATTAAACAATCAAATTGACGGTGTGCATGCAGAAGATCCGGCGAGAAAAGAGAAGGTAGCAGCTTTCAGAAAAGGAGAAATCCCTTTATTAGTTACAACGACGATTTTGGAACGAGGAGTAACTATTAAAAATTTACAAGTTGCAGTTTTAGGAGCTGAGGAAGAAATATTTTCAGAAAGTGCTCTCGTTCAAATTGCAGGGCGTGCTGGCAGAAGCTCTGATGAACCGCATGGAGATGTTATCTATTTTCATTATGGAAAGACAGAGGCGATGGTGCGTRCGAAAAAACATATTCAAAGTATGAATAAGAATGCTAAAGAACAAGGATTGATAGATTGATGCATTGTCTACTTTGTGATGAGTATATTTCATATGCGATTAGTTGGTACACTTTTTTTGTTAAGCTTCATAAAAAGTATATATGTGATAGATGTGAACAAAAACTTTCCTATATTATAGGAGATATTTGCAAGGAGTGTGGTCGGCCTTTAGAACTTGTACCAGCTGAATATAAAAACGGGGATATTTGTATGGACTGCATAAGGTGGACGAACGAGCAGGGGTTTCCGTCTCTCATAAATCGTTCGTTGCATGTGTATGATGAAGGGATGAAAGAAATATTAGCACAGTTTAAATTTCGAGGAGATGCTGAATTAGTGCATATTTTTCATCAGCCTTTTCGAAGTCTTTTTCAAAAATATTTTGCGAATGTTTCAGTTGCCATTCCGGTTCCTCTTAGTGAAGAGCGAGAATACGAGCGTGGTTTTAATCAAGCGGAGTTACTAGCTTCTTGTTTGCCTATCAAAATGTTTTGTACATCATTAAGAAGAATAGAAACAGAAAAACAAAGTAAGAAGAAGCGTAAAGAAAGGATATCGGGAGTTAATCCTTTTTATTTTCAGGGAGAAGAGATGTTTCATGAGCAACATGTTTTAATCGTGGATGATGTGTATACGACAGGAATTACTGTTAGGCAAATTGGAAGCCTTTTGTATGATCGAGGAGCGAGAGAGGTTTCTTGTTTGACGCTTTGTAGAGGTTAATATGTGAATGTCGAAAGGAGTAATAAAAAGACGACAGGTCTTCTTTGACTTACAGTCTTGTCATTCGCTATAGTCAGAATATGGGGCGAATGCCCTGATTTTAAGAGTGAAGGGAATGGAATGAACATGCAAGGACGAGTAAAATGGTTCAATGCAGAAAAGGGATTTGGGTTTATTGAGCGTGAAGATGGTGACGATGTGTTTGTTCATTTTTCTGCTATTCAACAAGATGGTTATAAGTCGTTAGAAGAAGGTCAACAAGTGGAGTTTGATATTGTTGATGGAGCACGTGGACCACAAGCAGCTAATGTTGTGAAACTGTAAAAATTAAGTTTTTGGAAAAGATAGAGCTGTATTTTTAGCAGCATTATATAGATGGTGAAGCTCTTGCTCGTAACAAGGGCTTTTTTGTTTCGGAGGAGTTGTCAAAAAGTTGTTTCTTTTCTGTAACTAATTGTCCACAGTTACATTCGTTATTCACGATGTTAATAGGATAAAATAAAGATAGAAACGATGCATCTTTTCATTTCAACAAAAAACGATAAAAAAATCGCAATTCCACTAATTTTTTAAAAAAACTAGAAGGAGTTTTTAAGCCAATGTCGAAATTATAGTACATAGGCTTGAAAGGAGGAATTCATCTATGAAATTCAACATTCGTGGTGAAAATATTGAAGTAACTCCAGCATTAAAGGAATATGTAGAGAAAAAGCTAAGTAAATTAGAGCGTTATTTTGATACATTCCCAGAGATTAAGGTTAATTTAAAAGTATACTCTGACAAGCAACGTATCGAGGTAACAATTCCATTTACAGATTTATTACTTCGTGCAGAAGAAACAAATAGCGATATGTACGCTGCGATTGATTTAGTAGTTGATAAAATTGAGCGACAAATTCGTAAACATAAAACAAAAGTAAACCGTAAATTACGTGAGAAAGGTTCTATTAAAACTAACTTTATCCTTCCAGAAGCAGTAGCTGTTCTGGATGCGGTAGAAGAGGATGAATTAGAACTTGTACGTACAAAACGATTCGATTTAAAACCGATGGACGTTGAAGAAGCGATCTTACAAATGGATATGCTAGGACATAGTTTCTTCGTCTTCACAAATGCGGATACAAATGAAACTAATGTTGTATATGGCCGTAAAGACGGGAAATATGGTTTAATCGAAACTAAATAATAATTCGAAGGCGCAGCCAAATGAGGCTGCGCTTTTTTATATATTTTAGTTATTATATTGAGATCGTGAATGTGATTATCGCCACAAGTATTTCCTTGTTAGGAGTATACTAATTTTGTTTAATTTAACAATATTTTATAATTGTAAATAAAATATTAAGTTTCCTGGAATTAATTGATAGTGCATTTCGACCTTGATATTCTAATAATGTATTATACGGATTTAATTTATTCCTTCAGTGAAAAAATAAAATCAATATAATGCTACAAATTATCGGAGGTGTTTTTAGTGAGTATTAAGAAAAAAAGYCGTTTTATGTTTGGATCTGTTTTATCTTTAGGTATTTTAGCTAGTACTTTTGCTTTAACCGAACCGGCCAAGGCTGATACTAAGGCTAATACAAGGGATGATCATGTGGAATTTACCTTTAGACTTTGGAATGCATATGATTATACTAATGCACGTCCTAAAGAGAATGATACTTCTATGTATATGCGTGTGAAGAGCAGTGAGAAGGGCGGTGGTTCTTTCAACGTTTGGACAGAAGCGGATAAAAATAAAAATGCAGAAAATAGAAAATGGGTAAATGTTTCAGGTGATTCAGGTAAGCATGAAGGAGAAGTGCAACCAGGTAAAACATATCTTTTCAAAAATTATGCATATGAAAACTATGGGAAAAATGTTCCTGTTAGATTTGGTGGTTATTCTAGAGAAAATAATGCTTATCCTACTGCTTGGAGCCCTGATAGTGTAAGAC